>NZ_JAKREY010000005.1:0-251551 GCF_022348265.1 Alteromonas sp. Cnat3-28 | reverse complement strand
TTGAACACCGATTCCGGAAATAAGCCCAAAACTGTACTAAATAAATCCGGAATCAGTGTTCAAATAATTCCAGAATAGGTGTTCAAGTGTTTCCAGAATCGCTGTTCAGATCAGGCCGGAATATGCATTCAACGAGAAAAACTATGTGCGCAAAACGAATTATGGCACGTTGAGATGGGATATTTACATAATCATATTGCGTCGCCAGGCGCCAATTCAGACGCCACAACAAACCACAACCTTGCTCTCACGTTCTTCGGAAGCTGGTAAGGATCAAAGAATACCCCCAGCTAAAGGCCCTTAACACACAAAGAGTAAAGTTGGGTGACTAGGGCCTTACTCAATCATGTAAAAAATGCATTCGTACGTGTAATCGTGACGTTAATTGCCTGCAGATACGGCCTGACAATCAGAGAAAAATTAAATTATATCAATATATTTCAATAACTTAAAAAACAGGCACAAAGATAGCATTAGTTAAAGTGAAAGTAACGGAAGCAATACGAGGATTTAGTTATGTTAGGTTGGGCAATCACATTTTTTATCATCGCCATTATTGCAGCAGTTTTTGGTTTTGGAGGCATCGCAGGTGCAGCAACAGGTATCGCACAGTTTCTTTTCTTTGTGTTTATCGCGTTGCTCGTAATCTCACTTATCGCAAATGCGTTACGTGGTAGAGCACCAAGAGCCTAAGAGTTAGAAGTATTTTAATAGGAAAAAGGAGTAAGGATATGTTTTCATTTAAAAACTTATCAAAGGTACTAGTAGCATCAGCATTTGCACTATCACTAGCAGCTTGCGGTGACGGTGAAGCGGAAGACGCAGGCGAAGAGCTAGACGAAATTGTTACCGATGCAGGTAATGCCGTTGAAGACGCTTGTGAAGATGTGAAAGAAGGCGTAGACGCTGAAGATAAAGACTGTTAATCACGTTTTTATCAAAAAAGGGCCAGACAATTGTCTGGCCCTTTTTGTGTTTACAGTCGACGTGGTTTGACCTAACTGGTTAGTTAAGACACTTCTTCACCACCTAACTCACGAGCAAGATCGTCTAGTGTAGATAGCGTCGAATCAAATTCACCTACGCCGTAACGGTATTTTACACTCACGTGATGATCCGTACGCCCGAACTTCACTCTTAACCCTTCTGCGTCAATATGCTTCACGGTATTCAAAAAGCGATAGGCAGACATTTCTGTTTCAAATTGAAACTCAACACTGTTTTCCATTTAGGCTTTCCGTTTAAGCAACAATTTCAGGGTGAGCATCAATAACTGAAACAACTCGTTGCAGTAAATGGCTATCTTCTTCGCTTATCGAGTCGTATGATAACCAGTCAGCAAGAATGTCGGGAGCTGTTGCCGCTTCGCCTTGTTCCAACTTAGATGTCATCATTTGTAGCTGTACGCTAGAGCGTATAGATGCGTCTGCATCTGGGCTTGGCATACCAGTTGCGACTTCTAATGCTACCGTTAACCATTGTCTATCGTGCTGAGTTGTTTTATTTCCAGTAGACTGACCCAATACGCTTGACCAACGCTTCCCTAACGTTTCCGCTAGAGATTGCTCATCACCACTTCCCTCACCTACACTTAGCTGTAGTAAAGAAATCAGAGCCTGAGCTCGCGCCAATCGGGCTTGAGATTGTGCATTTTTCGCTTGCGCCGCGCGCTTACTTTCAAGTGAATCAATCTTTTTATCTACTTTCGTACGTTGCGCTCTAGGCAAGTCGGTTAACTGAGCGCGAACGTCGCTTATTGATTGACTGAACGTTGCATCATCGCTGTTGATGTCAACAGCTTCCACTTGCTTGAGTAGCGAATCTACTAACGCGTTAAATGCATTATTCTGTACTTTCCGCTCGGCTTTTAAACGTTCAAATACGGTGTCATTGGCAGCCTTAAATTCTGCCCACAACTTACTTTCTTCACGTTTACCTGCATGGCCTACTTGCTTCCATTGGCTTTGCAATTGCTGAGCCTTGTCGGCAGCGCCAGCGACATCTTCTTCCGTAGCAAGTTGACAAGCTTGGGTGACTAACGCACGCTTTTGGGCTTGGTTGTCACTTTGCCATTGATTTACTTTAGCCTGAATGGGCGATGATACCGCCTTCCATTCTTGCTTCAGCTGTTCATAAATTTCACGTTCAACCTGACCTGCAGCGTGCCACTGTTTAGACACTCTATCGAAAACTTTCACTAACTCGGCTTCCGGCATGTTAATGTCCATTGCCTTAACGGTAGCGATAATCGACATACGCTGTTCACGCGCAGCAGCCCGCTGTGCATCTAACTTCGTGTAATGCGCTCTACAAGGCTCGAAGGCCTTTTCAAGTGCATCATCAAATTGCTGCTGTAACCACGTGTCATCACTACTTTCTTCACTCGTTGACGATGACGGTGTTAGTGATAACCATTGCTTACGAAGATACTTAATGGCCTCACTTCTTTGCTTAATATTTTCCGCATCAGCGCTGGCTAACGCTTTTGCTTCTTCTAAAAGAGCGGGTTTGCGCGGCGCAGCAAGGTAATCCTGCCACCCTTCTAAGCGCGACACATCACCAGCGGTCTTTTCAAAACGCTTCTCTACATACTTTTTCGCTGAACCAGGAAGCGCAGCATAACTTTCCTGAAGCTTTGCAAATTTTGAAATAGCAACGCGGAATTTACCCTGAGCAATTAAGTTATCGATAACGCTAATGTGCTTTCTAATGTGTTTTACTTGCTCATTTTCTTTGGATTTTTGAGCACGCTCTTTGGCATTTACACTGCTTGTCGCTGCGTTGAAACGTTTAGACAACGCCTTAGGAATGGCATCGATTTCGCGACTAAGCGCTTTATACGCTTGACGTGCTTCGTCAAACTCCGCTTTAAGAGCCACTACACTACCGCTTTGTAATGCGTCGCCACCATTTACCTGACTCAAATCCTCAGTCGATGCGCTAGCTTCTTCAACGCTCACATCACGGGGTTCTTTGTCCGACTCGCTATCGCTTGCCGAAACGATCTTAGCGGCAATGTCTTCGAGCGACTGAAGTTTTATCAGTAGCTTTTGGCCGTATTGCTGCTGCATAGAGAAGCGATCAAGCTGCTCGTTTAGTTCGTCGACAGAGCGCTTAATCTGTGTAATTCGCTTATCAGTTGCAGATTCATCATCGAGACGCGCTAGCTGTTCAAGCGTTGCTTCAACACCGCGCACGCTTTCATTAACCGTAGCAACATCAGCAAGCGTCGCTTCACAAAGCCTGTTATTGTACAACCAAGCTACCTGCTCCTTGGCATGAGTAAGCTGCTGTTCGCACAATGCTTTGGTATTGGCACGTTGCGACGCTTGTTGCTTCTCTTCCCATGCTGGGCGGATACGGCTTAAATATCGCTCGAGCTGCTCACCTATACGCGCGCGCTTTTCTTCATAATCAGCGCGTTCTTCTGAAGTGAGTAAGTCAATTTGAGCAAACAGCCCAGTCAATTCGCTCTCAAGCTCATTGCGCTTTTCATCAATGGTTTCTACATCTGATTTGTCGAGTAAAGCCTGATATTTTGAAAGTCCCAAAGTGAGCTGCTTTTTAAGCTCCACTGGGCGCATTGCAGCCTCTTTGATAGCATCGATCCGCGCATTAATTTGTGTAACAAGCGCATCATCTGACACTTTCTTAGCAAGTTTCTGTAAATCTGATACGTCTGAATGGGCGTTTATTAGCTGGGTTTGCAGCTGGGTACTCGCGCCCTCCAAAAAGACAAACTGGGTGAAAGATGGCTTCGCTACTTTTTCGATTAGCGCGTTAGCTAGCGCATCATCTTGTAAGAGCATAGGCTCTTTCTTCAACATTTGCGGTACTAACTGCACTACCAAATCGGCGTTGGCTGTTTCAGTTAAAAAAGAGAATATCTCTTGGCGGGAGAGTGTGACATCCCCCTCGCCTAACAAAGCGGCGTTTACCTTTTTCTCCGCCGCTTTTTTAACGCGAGACTGCTTGGCAATTTGTGACATTTTAAGCCACAGCACAAAGCTATTAAGCTTTTCGAGTGCTGCTAAACTGACATTTGCATCTTCGTCATTAAATGCCAGTTCGTGAAGAATTGTTTTTTCCTGTGCCTTTTCGGGAGAGAGACTCTCGATTGCCTGCATCCGTTTTTCAGGCTTTGGGCTTTGGTGTGAAGGCGCAAATATACGACTAAATATCATCCTGTTTAAACCGCGCTATTGTATTTTTATCATCCTGCTCATCGCGTAACGAGCGTTTAAAGTCGGCTTTACTCTTATGTACGATTTCGCCGCTTTCACCTACTGTCATATGCTCAGAGGACTTTTCTATTTTTGCTTGATACAGCATAACAGCCTGCATGCTGCTTGCTTTTTGCTCTTCGTTTAAAGGCGTGCCATCTGGCCACTTACCTGTTTCAACAGCCTGACGCAGACGCTCATAAATCTCCGGCGTCATGCTGGCTAAAAGTGCTTCTATATTCATTTAGGAAAAACGCTTTATGTAAACAATACGCGCGCGGTTTACTAAGTACCAAACAAAGCCAACCACTGCGCCCAAAATAGCTAAATTATGTTGCAAATCACCTGGGCGTGTTCCGCCCCAATACATGAAGCCAAAACTCGCAACGAATATCAGCATAGCAAGAAGGGATTGGTTCTGGATACTGGCTAACTTTTTAAATCTTTGTAAGCTTTGTTTGCGCTCTATATCTTCAGAGGTCGCATCACCGATTTTAAAGTCACAGTGAGGACACGTCTTCGCTTTGTCAGACGTTTTTTTGTTACACGAAGGACAGTCAACTAATGCCATATGTTGCTCCTGTTTATTGGGTGCGAAATGGAAATGCGCAACTCGCTATTGAGCGAAGACGCATTTATACGCGGATGGGTATCATACTTAAGTTCATCACAACAATGAAGTCGATTCTGTGGATTAACCTTATCGCCATAAAACAAAAATGCGCAGGGTGTTAACTTTTATACAAAGTTCACCGCTACGCATTTTTACCTGATAGCCAAGTTGCGTTTCCCTTCAGTGAAACTCAAGAAGGGGCAATGCTTTAGGCAATACTCACCTTATTTTTTATGTCGAGACCAGTAGTCGTTAACCGTTTCTTTCATCTCTTTACAAAGCAACATGATGCCGAACAAGTTTGGCAAGGTCATTACGACGATAGCCACAGCTGAAAGTGCCCAAACTAATGTGGTGTCAGAGAATGCAGCCCAAACGAAACCGGCGACGTAGATGACGCGATACGGCATTACGGAGCGAGGACCGAACAAATATGTCATAGCGCGATCACCATAATATGACCAAGCGATGGCGGTTGAGAACGCAAACAGCATAAGCCCAATTGACACGATATATTGACCGAAATCGCCAAAGAAACCGCGAGTAAAGGCAATGGTGGTGAGCGCTGCCGAGTGAACCAGTGACTTACCGCTTACTTCAAGGTTCTCTTTAACCGGCTTTCCGTCGACAATCTTAAGCGTGCCAGTAAACAAGTCTTCACTACCTACTGCATACTTCACGTCTTCTGCTACAGACCTAGCGTTAAGCAGTGTAAAACCATCGCTTACCGCCGTGCCGTTAACAACGGTAATTGAGCCAGTATAAGGCTGTACATTGTTACCTTCAATTTCATTCAAGTAACCATATAGTTTGTTTACGTCATCCTGATTCGAGTCGTCGTATTGACCTGCAACAAAGTACATGTCTGAACGATCGAAGACGTTTTCGTGTTTTTCTTTCCACACGCCCGACGACAGAATAACCAAACCCGTTACGGTACAAATTAGAATAGTGTCGATAAAGGGTTCAAGCAGTGACACCATACCTTCTGAAGCAGGCTCTTTCGTTTTTGCTGCTGCGTGAGCGATAGGTGCAGAACCTTGACCCGCTTCGTTTGAAAACAAGCCTCGGTTAACCCCACGGTTAAACGCATAAGCTAACGAAGCCCCCAAGAAACCACCTGCGGCAGCTGAACCAGTAAACGCATCACCGATAACTGCGGCAAACGAAGGCCCAATGTTGTCTAGATTAGCGAAAATAACCGCTAGCGCACCGATGAGGTAGATAACAGCCATAACTGGAACAACACGCGCTGTAAACGCGGCAATGCGTTGGATACCACCAAGAATGACTAAGGCTAGAAGAATACCCAGTACACTACCTACCATCCAAGGTTCGAAGCCAAATGTTGCTTCGATACTTTGCGCGATACCATTACTTTGAGGAAGGTTTCCGGTACCAAATGAGCTGACTACCGTAGCAACAGCAAATGCAACCGCTAACCACTTCATGTTTAGGCGACGGTCCATGTAATACATAGGGCCACCGGCCATGGTGCCGTCTTCTGTCTTTACGCGATATTTGTGCGACAGAGTAACTTCAACGAATTTTGTAGTCATACCTAAAAAGGCGGTTACCCACATCCAAAATAGTGCAGCGGGGCCACCAAGGAAAATTGCAAATGCAACACCTGAGATGTTACCTGTACCTACGGTACCAGACAGTGCGGTAGTTAGCGCGCGAAAATGGGTGGTGTCGCCTGGATCGCTTTCTTTATCGAACTTACCCGTAACAACCTGCCAGGCATGTTTAAAGAAACGAATTTGCGGAAATTTAAGATAAACCGTAAAGAAAAGACCTACGCCTAACAGTACATAAGGAAACCAGAATGCGCCTCCTAAGAATCCATCGAGCATAGTTAGAAAACCATATAACCCTTCCAACGTTATTCCCCTTTTTTATTATGTTTAATTGTTGTTTTATTTTAATAATTAAAAGGCCTCTTTTTGTCGAGGCCTTTTTTGCGGAAGCTTTCGCTTCCTTATTCTTATTTTATTGCTCTGATGCTTTTAGCTTTTTAACAACTGCATTCACACCAATAAGTAAATCTTCACCTAATTGACGGCTACGCTGTACCGACCAACCGTAGATATCGTCCGGTACATCTGCATTGTCTTTAAATGGCATTTCTACCGTGTACGCCATACATTTGAATTTCTCGCCCACTGCATTTGACGCTACGGTTAAATTAGCCTTGCCTGGCTCATCTTTATCGTAACCAAATTCATCTTGAAACTCTGGCGTAGCGTTCAACAGCGCATCTTTAAACGTATTTTCAAGCATTTTGATGGTGTCATTGTAGCTAGGGTTACCCTCACTTCCTGCGACAAAGTTGTACGGCAATGCCTCATCACCGTGCAAATCAAGATACATGTCTACACCAATTTCGCTCATTGCATTCAGTACGTAAAGTACTTCTGGGCTTTTTTCTTGCGAAGGCGTTGCCCACTCACGGTTTAGATTGGTTCCTACAGCGTTGGTACGCAGATGACCGCGTGCGCTGCCGTCTGGGTTCATGTTTGGCACAATGTAGAAAACAGCATTATCAAGCAACTGTCGCGCCAAACCATCTTGCTCGTCGAGCAGACGATAAATAATACCTTCGGCACACCACTCGGCCATGGTTTCGCCAGGGTGTTGACGTGCCGTGATCCAGACTTTTTTCTTTTCTGGTGTTTCTTCACCGATAACCAGCATAGACATATCACGGCCATCAAGGGTAAGGCCTAGGAATTTGTGCTCGCACAGTAGTGACATCTGCGCGTCGTGTACAAGGTCAAGGTGACGTTCGTAGCTAAAAGGAATGAAATACGCGAAGTAAACACTTGGCTGTTCTAGCGTTAGTGAGAACGTAAGATTGTCACCGTCAAATTCGCTAGGAATTCTAAACCAAGTTTGACGGTCGTAAGACGCTAGAACGTTATATCCCTTCCAACCTTCTGGATACGCTGACTTAGCCAGATTACCAATCGTCATTGTGTGAGTTACAAAAGTTTCGCCCACTAAACGAAAATGGAACCACTGAGCAAATTCAGATTGGTTGTCGTTGGGAATGGTTAGACGGATATCGTCTGGTGATTGTGCGCTAACAACTTCAATGTTACCGCTGTCGAATTGACTGGAAATATGCATAGACTGTCGTTTTCCTCATTATTTGAGCGCTAATTTAGCATAGACGTAAACACAAATTCCACGCACACAGCGGGTTTTGTACTATCGAAAGTATACAAAATGTTTACACCATCAAAAAACCGACCACTTAGGTCGGTTTTTTATACAGTTAATTAAACTGCGTGTTGCTTAAAGCGGCAACGTAGGGAAACTAAGCCCTGCCATATCACGGACTACACGTAGTACCTGACAGCTGTAACCAAACTCGTTGTCATACCACACGTATAGTGTCAGGCGGTTATCTGCGGCAATGGTCGCCTGAGAGTCAACAACAGACGCAGCGCGAGAGCCGACTAAGTCTGTTGATACAATCTCTTTACTTGCCGTGTAGTCAATTTGGTGTTGAAGCTTTGAGAACAACGCGGTATCGCGCAAGAACTCGTTAACTGCAATGCGATCCACCGGCGTTTTAAGATTTAGGTTCAAAATCGCTAGCGACACATTAGGTGTAGGTACGCGGATAGCATTACCGGTAAGTTTACCTGCTAGTTTCGGGTACGCTTTGGCAACGGCTTTCGCAGCGCCCGTTTCGGTAATAACCATATTAAGTGGCGCACTACGTCCACGACGATCACCTTTGTGGTAGTTATCGATAAGGTTTTGGTCGTTAGTGTAAGAGTGAACGGTTTCAACGTGACCGTTTTCAATGCCATATTCTTCGTCTAGCGCTTTAAGTACCGGCGTTATTGCGTTAGTTGTGCAGCTTGCAGCAGATACAATTGTGTCTTCTGGTGTTACTTCTTCGTCATTTACACCGTGTACGATGTTCTTGATGTCACCTTTACCCGGGGCAGTAAGGATAGCTTTCGCTGCACCCTTAGCTTTAAGGTGTAGGCCAAGGCCATCGCGGTCACGCCAAATACCCGTGTTGTCTACGATGATAGCGTTATCGATACCATATTGCGTGTAATCCACTTCATCTGGGCTGTTGGCATAAATGACTTGAATGTATGAACCGTTTGCTTTTAGCGCGTTACGCTCGTGGTCAACTGTGATGCTGCCGTTGAATGGCCCATGCACTGAATCGCGGCGCAGCAAGCTTGCGCGTTTTTCTAGGTCGCCATCGCGCCCGCCACGAACCACAATGGCACGTAAGCGAAGCTTATTGTTTTTACCTTGGCGTTCAATAAGCAAGCGAGCAAGTAAACGACCTATACGGCCAAAACCATATAGTACAACGTCCTGAGGTTTCTGATCGTCCTCTTTATCGGCAACGTCGTTTAGTTTTTCGTTAAGGTAGGCCGTAAGGTCGTTGTTGTCGACCGCAGAACCGTAGTGAAAATCAAAAGCCAATTTACCAATATCGATTTGTGCAGGAGCAAGCTTCATGTTGCTCAAGGCTTCTAAGATTGGATAGCTTTCGCGTAGGCGTAGCTTAATACCTTCGTGCAGACGCACTTTGCGGTGCGCTTTAATAACATCAATAGCACTGGCGTTCAGTAGCGAGCGTCCATAAACCGAAATTTCAACTGCCTTATTGCGATACAATTTACCAATAAGGGGCAACATCATTTCTGCGTATTCCTGACGCTCTTGCCAGCTGCTTTGTAATTCCTGCTCAAACTGTTGATTCATGCTTCTGCCTTCATCGATATTAATTTAACGGTGTTGTCATTGTTGTATGCGCGGCCAATTTTTTTGTGGCACAAACACGTACAACTAATCCTAATTACGCGTCAGCTTTTTATTATTTTTAGGGTACACTAGGTGAGTTTTCGCCTGACGGTGACGAGCAGTATCTTAAATAAACAAGCAAGGAAGACCAAATTGTTGATAAGTTTCAAAACCTCTATGAAAACTCGTATAACAGAGAGTTTATTTAGTAAGTTTCCAACAAAAGGTTATGTAACGACGGTGTGGCTGGCAGCAGCGACAACACTGACGGGTTGTGGCGATCTTTTTGAACCTACTATCAGTGAAATTTGTGAATCTCACAGCGAGATTTGCTTAGATTTGAGTTTGGATGCCCGTTGTCGCGGCGAGCGAGCTGAGATTATTCGCTTGCGTTACTACAATCAAGATTCAAAAGACGACGCTTACAAGTATCCTCTTCTTCTAAACTTCGAAGAGTATCTAACCTGCGTCGAAGAAGTGCAACATATCGAACACGTTAAACGCAAAGGCAAGGAAGCGACACGGCTAAAAGGCGTTATTACTGCTCAGCGTGAAATTAAACGCCTAAGCCGCGAGACGAAAGACTCCCTTGATCCTTACCTTTCTTACTATCATTGGACACGATATAACGACAAAGAGGCTTTTCATCGCTTTGAGCGCTACGCTGCCAGCAACCGCGTAAGCGATCCAAAGCTGCTGGTCGCACTGGCCTCTGTTCAGATTAAAACAGACCAAAAGCGTACTATTGAAACCTTATATCGCGCGCTAAGTTTATATACAGATAGCGACGACATTGATGTCAGCATTTTCTACTCGCTTGCTTCAATGGGAATGGATATGGACAACTATCGCCTTACCTATGTTTGGTATGGTGTGGCTGAAGCCTTCGATGAGAGACTTAACGACACTCAGCGTGTTCAACTTGGACAACGCTATGCCCTTCCAGTAGGCATTCTAGATAACATTGTTGATGAAATAGTCAGTAACTTGAATAGCGCGACCTTCAACGCAGATTCATTGAAACTGGATAAGCTCTGATTTTTTGAAACTCAATTACACAATTTCATTGGTAAATAATTAAAAAAACCGCCGTTTATGGGCGGTTTTTTATGATTGGATCTCTCTACTTTCCACATGAGGTCAAAATTTAATCAGATGTTTACCTTAATCAAGCGCTCACCTAGGGCTTTTTAACCTTTAATTTGTGTATCATCTTCGCCTTTAAAGGTCATAGATAGCGAATTTACGCAGTAGCGTTGACCCGTTGGCGCAGGACCATCTGGAAATACATGGCCTAAGTGCGAGCCACACTGCTTACAAAAAATCTCAACCCTACGCATACCGTGACTCAAGTCTTCTCTGTAATCTACATTACCGTCATCAAGCTGCTTATAGAAAGAAGGCCATCCACAACCAGCATCAAATTTAGTATCTGAGGGGAAAAGTGGCGCTTCGCAGCACTTACACACGTACAATCCATCTCGCTGCTCGTCTAGCAATACTCCAGTGAAAGGTCGCTCAGTACCCGCTTCGCGGCATACATAATATTCCTCGTCAGTGAGCTCAGTTTTCCAGTCTTTTTTAGCTACTGATGCGTTTGCTTTTTCATCTGTCGACATAACTTACCTCTTAAAACAAAAAAGGTGTATTTGAAAACAAATACACCTTTCGATAGTTTACGCTCAATTATGAGCGCGTGTAACACTATTTAGTTCATACTATTTTTTGATAGCGGTTTGCGGACGTGCAGGATCACTCCACTCGATGTGATACTTTTTGCCTGCTGGCTTATCTACACGCTGATAAGTATGTGCGCCAAAATAATCGCGCTGGCCTTGCAGCAAATTAGCAGGTAGCACGGCTGTGCGATACGAATCATAATAGCTAAGAGCCGACATCATTGCAGGGCAAGGCACGCCAGCCAGTGTCGCCTGTGCAATTGACTCACGCCAGTCAGCTTGATACTGCGTAATTTGTTCCGCAAAGAACGGGTCCAATAGCAAGTTGGCTAAGTCTTCGTTATTCTCGTAAGCCTGAGAAATAGACTGAAGAAATACGGCGCGAATAATACAGCCTGCACGCCATATTTTCGCTATTTCACCAAACTCCAGTGTCCAGCCGTGTTCTTTGCCTGCCATAGCCATTAACTGGAAGCCCTGTGCGTACGCACAAATCTTAGAGCAATAAAGCGCTTGCTCTAGCTTGTTAATGATCGACATTTTCTCATCATCGCTGAACGATGGCGCATCAGGGCCAGCAAGAACCTTGCTCGCAGCTACACGCTCGTCTTTCAAACTAGAAATACTGCGCGCGAATACCGCAGAAGTGATGGTCTGTGCCGGACTACCTACCTGTAATGCGCTTACTGCAGTCCAAAGGCCTGTACCTTTTTGACCTGCTCTATCTAAGATCACATCAACCAACGGCTGCTGTGTTTCTGGATCCATTTGCTCAAGAACTTCAGCACTAATTTCCATCAGGTAGCTATTAAGCTTGCCTTCGTTCCAGCGACGAAATACTTCCGCAATTTCAGCAGGCGCCATATGCAGCGCTTCGCGCATAACATGGTAAGTTTCGCAGATAAGCTGCATGTCGGCGTATTCGATACCGTTGTGCACCATTTTTACATAGTGCCCGGCTCCAACTGGACCGATGTAGGTCGCACATGGTTCGCCTTCTAACACTGGTTGACCTGGCGTATGGCTTTCTAATGGTTTACCTGTTTCTGGGTCAACCTTTGCAGCAATAGCCTTAAGAACAGGCTCAATGCGTGTCCATGCATAAGGGTTGCCTGAAGGCATAAGAGATGGCCCGAAACGAGCGCCTACTTCACCACCTGACACGGCGGTAGAGAAGAAGATAAATTTACCTTTGTACTGCTCTTCACGTGCTACAGAGTCTGTCCACAAACTGTTGCCAGTATCAACCACGATATCGTCAGCGTGAATTCCGGCGTCAATGAGATGATTGCAAACGTGGTCAACAGGATCGCCAGCAGGCACAGAGATAATAATAAGATGCGGGGCTTTTAACTTGCTTAAAAGCTCGGTGTAAGAACTGCAGCCTTCAACGCGAGGCTCAGTATTTTCAGCTCTTTCGCTTGCGTCTTTGGCAAGAATAGACTCAACTTTATTTTGGTCTAAATCGAAACACGCTACACGATAGCCATGGTCCACTAGGTTCATGGTAAGGTTACTACCCATCACCCCTAAACCGATAAAACCAATATCACACGACTTGTCTTCGTGCGAATTACCACCTTTCTTTTGCATAGGAACACCCTCACATTTCAGATGGCTGCGCATGATACCACCTGAAAGAATAAAGAACAGTCTAAGCTAACAATTTAGTGCGCAGTGGTGTAATTGTCACCAGCGGTAAACATTAACGGGTTTTGTAAGCTAGTTTAGCCGAGATTTTGGCACGTATTCAGCACCTGCGTTACGCGCTTTCGCCCATGCTGTATGAAATTTACACAAAGGTAAAGACTCTGTTTCTTATTCAGCTAACGTGCACTGAGTTTAGAGCCGTTTAGCGGTACTCTTAAATTCTTTAAAGGCACTCTAAACCAAGTATAAGGTCGTATTGTAAGCCATTATTCTATCCAGAGAACTGAGAAAAACTGAACAACGTTAGCGATTTGCTGGCCTGTAAAAACACCTTCTGAATGCAAATTGAAGGCTGTTCTTCAAGAGAGCTGTAGCGCGTATCCAAGTGCATGGTCCACCCTCCCTTGGGTATGACAGAAGGTAGGTGAAAACGCACGTCGCTTTCACTTGCATTAACACACAAGAACCAATGCTCTGGCTTCTGGTCGCCCGTTACACAACCTTTTATTTCCACACCAAACGCTTTGTTATGATGCGCATTCCAATCTTCAGACGCTTTGTCAGAACCATCGGGCTTATACCAATTTATTTCTTTTACATTTCGTGAGAGCGTAAAAGTATCATCGTGCAGCTTTAGTTCGCTTAACAGTGAAGAGGACTGACGCAAACGGATCACATATTGGCAGAAGCTAAGAAAATCTTGCTTGCGCTTGTTTAATTCCCAATTCATCCAGCTAATAGGATTATCCTGACAATAGGCATTATTATTGCCATTTTGGGTGCGGCTTAATTCATCGCCACCAAGAATATGCGGTGTACCTTGCGAGAAGATAAGAGTTGCAAAGAGGTTGCGCTTTTGACGCTCACGCATAGCGAGTATTTGCTCGTCATTCGTTTCTCCCTCAATACCATAATTGGCAGACAGGTTGTGTCCATGGCCATCTCGATTTTCTTCTAAGTTATCGAGATTGTGACGTTCGGCGTAGGTCACCATATCGTGCAGCGTGAACCCATCGTGATATGTCACGTTATTTACCGACGTACTGATATGTCGATGGCCTTTGTGAAATATATCTCGTGAGCCCATTAAACGGGTAGCAAAGTCCGCGGTAACGCCATCGTCTCCACGCCAGAAGGCGCGCACCGTATCGCGGTATTTATCATTCACCTCTAACCACGGAGACGGAAAGTTACCCACTTGGTAGCCGCCAGGCCCAATATCCCAGGGTTCGGCAAGCAATACCCTCTCTTTTAGAACAGGGTCGCTACTAATGGCTCTCAGCAGCCCAGATTTTTTACTATATTCTTGTGGCTCTCTTCCCAAGCATACTGCTAAATCGAAACGAAAGCCGTCAACGCCAATTACGGATACCCAGTGGCGCATGGCATCTAAAATAAGTCCCATCATAAATGGCTGCGCGGTATTTACCGTGTTACCACAGCCAGAGTGGTTGGAATAAACCAATTCTCCGTTTTTCGTTTGCTCTAATAAGTACGCTTGGTAAGGACAAAACCCCTTATAAGAAAGAATAGGACCGCCATTGCCTGCCTCTGCTGTATGGTTAAATACCACATCAACAATAACCTCAAGTCCGGCAGTATGATAAGCATCTACCATAGACTTCAGTTCAGCAAGCGCGTCTGCCACACCGTAGCGAGGTTCAGGTGCAAAGAAGTTAACCGGGTTATATCCCCAATAATTAGTTAAGCCTTTCTCTGTTATAAATGGTTCAGGCATGAATGAGCACAACGGCATAAATTGCACCGTGGTTATGCCTAATGCTTTGAGATGCTTGATGACACTCGGATGGGCAGCACCGATAAATTTGCCACGGTGTTCTTTAGGTACATCGGGATGGAGTTTTGTGAGCCCTTTAATATGTGCTTCGTAAACTACTCGCTTGTGTTTCGGTATAACAGGCGCGCTAACATGACTGGGCGCATAGTCATTTTGATCAATTACTATGCACTTGGGGATCATAAACTGAGAGTCGTGTTTGTATTGCCTAGCGTCCCATTTTATTGCGCGACTAATTTTCTTGGCGTAAGGGTCGATTAGCAGTTTGTCGGTGGGTACCGCATGTAACCCTCCCTCACCGCGTTCTACGCGATAACCATAGTATTGTCCTGCGCTAACGCCGCTGTAACGACCGTGCCAAACATCACCAGTTTTCTCAGGCAAAGGATGCTCACTCACCGCCTCTTCTGTATCACTATTGAAAAAACACAACACGACCGCCTTCGCATCGGGCGCGTATACGGCAAAATTACAACCATCTTGTGTAACTGTTGCACCAAGTGGATATGCCTTTCCTATTCCACTTTCTACAATTAGTGCGGTGTCTCGAATTTCGTTCACTTGGTTCTCAATTTATCTCTTCACTAGGGCGTGTCGCTCTAGTCGGATTAATCCACATTGGTAACATAAAATACCGTGGCTAGCGGCGGTAACGTGATTTCTGCAGAGTGAGTACGCTCATTCCAAGGTATGGGTTGCGTATTTACAGTAGAGGCAACGTCGTAGTCACTACCCCAATATGCACCATCATCAGTGTTTAGTGCTAGCGTTAGCGTGCATGCATCATCTACGCCTATTCTGAAGTTCTGACGTGGCACAGGCGTAAAATTAGATACCACATATACTTTTTGCTTCGCATCTTTTGACATACGAACAAATGAAACCACGCTTTGGTCTGCATTATTGTGGTCCAGCCAAGCAAAGCCCCCTGGTTCGTGGTCTTGCTCGTAAAGCGCTGGCGTAGACGTATAGAGGTTGTTGAGCGCCTTATAAAGCGCTTGAATGCCTTTGTGTTTTTCGTAATCGAGCAAGTGCCAGTCTAAACTACTGTCATGGTTCCATTCTCGTGCCTGCGCAAGCTCGTTCCCCATAAAGTTAAGCTTCTTGCCGGGGTGACCGTACATAAAGCCCGCGTAACAACGCAGGTTAGCAGCTTGCTGCCATTCATCGCCAGGCATTTTATGCAGCATACTGCCTTTGCCGTGTACCACTTCATCGTGCGAGATAGGCAGCACAAAGTTTTCGTCAAACGCGTAAACCATGCTGAAGGTAATATCGCCATGGTGATAGTTGCGATAGGCGGGGTCTTTAGCGATGTAGTGTAATGAGTCGTGCATCCATCCCATGTTCCACTTAAAGCCAAAGCCCAAACCACCATCAAATACTGGGCGAGAAACCTTGGGAAACGACGTTGATTCTTCGGCAATTGTCATGGCGTCTGGGAAGTGCTTGTACACTTCTTCATTCATCCATTTCAGTAAGCTGATGGCTTCGTAGTTTTCGTTGCCACCATCCACATTCGGGATCCACTCTCCGTCATTGCGTGAATAGTCGAGATAAAGCATGGATGCCACTGCATCAACCCTGAGTCCATCAACGTGAAATTTGTCTAGCCAAAACAGTGCGTTTGCAACTAAAAACTGACGAACTGTGTCTTTGCCGAAATCGTAAATGCAAGAATTCCAATCCGGATGCCAACCTTTCCTCGGATCTTCATATTCATAAACACAAGAACCATCAAATCGCGCCAAGCCATGGCCGTCTTCCGGGAAATGTGCAGGTACCCAGTCGATAATTACGCCTATACCTGCTTGGTGAGCCTTATCAACAAAGTATTTAAATTCATCTGGGTTTCCAAATCTACTCGTTGGTGCGAACATTCCCACGGGCTGATAGCCCCACGAACCGTCGAAAGGAAACTCGGAAATAGGCAGCAATTCAACGTGAGTGTAACCCATATCGCTGACGTAGCTTATTAAGTCATCGGCCAGCGCTTTATAAGTAAGATAGCGCGCATCAGTTTCAATACCCGGGCGCTTCCAAGAGCCAAGGTGCACCTCATAAATGCTCATTGGGCTGTTGTATTTATTCCCCTTTCGCTTTTCCATCCATGCACTATCATTCCACTCATAGTTATTGTGGTTGTAAATTTTCGAAGCATGAGAAGGATACTGCTCTGCACTGAAGCCAAGTGGGTCAGCCTTGTGCGGTAGGTCGTGGCCGTGTGCATCTTTAATATGATACTTGTAGCGCTCACCTTCGCCTAATTCTGGTACAAACAGTACCCAGTAACCCATGGAAGTTTTCTCCATGGGATGCATACGCCCATCCCACTGATTGAAATCGCCAATGAGCGACACCGTACTCGCATTGGGCGCGAAAACGCAGAACCTGACACCTTTTATCGCATCGCCTTGTGATGAAGTGAGTGTTAAAAGTTGCGCGCCCGCTTGCTCATACAAGTTTGAAGGCTTGCTATCGATGTAGTGTACCGCATGATACGCCTGCTCGGAGAATTGATAAGGATCGATATAGCCCTTATCGTCATTCATGCCTTCGGCGATAACGCGATAAACCTCACCCTGATATTCTTTAGGCAGTGGTGTTTCAAAAAGACCATTTTTGGAGGTAACGGTTACATTTGCTAGCGCTGCATTCTCCCATTTAATCGTTATCTTGCTGACATTAGGACGCCAAACGCGAAGTACCAACTTCTGCTGATTTTTAACTACACCTAAATGGGAAAACGGCTGAGAACATAATACCTGTTCAAACTGCTGCGCTAATTGCATTCGCTACTCCTAGTAAAAACCCGCATGGCAGCGGGTTGAATTGAGAGCTTAAATGCGTTGTTCACACTTAAGCTCTATCAAGTACCGTCTTGGTACTTTATCTTACTCGTTTAAGTTACCTAGGCAACCGCCTATTATCATTTCTTTGATAATGGCAATTAACCTTGGCTTGCTTGCTTTCTGGCATGAGTAAGTTTAGACGCTAACTCATTTATATCATGTCTATCGAACATCGACTCGATATTCTCGGTGAGTTTTCTTCGCCAGTTTGGATACTCGTCAAATGTGCCCGGAATATTTACCGGCTTATCCATTTCTAACCAGTCTTCTAACTGAAGGCTTAACAGAGCACTTGAACCACCAGCCATGTGTACCTGCATACCGTTATTCAGTTCGCGGTTCATACCTGTGTAGTTCACATCGTGACCCACGTTGTCGCCAATTGAGCCGTGGCCGTGCAAAGTATCTAAAATCGCCTGTTTGTTTTCGTGACGATCCGAATAAAGCGTTTGTAGAATTTCTTCTGTTGGATATAGCCCTATCTCTTTGCCTAACTCTAAATCTAGACAGTGCCAGTAACCAATCAGCGTCGGCATATCGTGAGTAGTCAATGTTGACATAGACTGAACAGGATAATGGCTAGGTGAGAAGAAACCACCGTCTTCGGCTTGTTCGAAGAAAAATACGCGGTATGAGTACACGCCATTATCGGCAAGCTTACTGCGAATTTCTTCTGGTACAGTACCCAAGTCTTCACCAATAACCAGGCTTTGATTACGGTGACTTTCTAGCGCTAGAATACCGAGTAAATCGTCTACAGGATAATAAACATAGCCGCCATCTTTAGCGTTATCGCCTTTCACAACCCACCATAAACGCAGCAACGCCATGACGTGATCGATGCGCAGTGAACCCGACGACGCCATGTTAGACGCAAACAAGTCTATAATAGGTTGATAACCCTGTTCATACAACTTACGAGGGTCCATAGGCGGCAACCCCCAGTTCTGGCCTAGTGGGCCTAAGATATCCGGTGGAGCACCTACGCTTGCGCCCGTGCAGTATAGGTCTTTGTTACCCCAAATTTCCGCACTGCCTTCGCTCACCCCTACCGCCAAGTCGCGATAAAGCCCAATAGTCATACCCGCATCTGTAGCTTTACTACTTGCAAGTTCAAGCTGCTGCGCCGCAATCCACTGAAGGAAAAGGTAGAATTTGACATCTTGCTTGTTAGCGCTCTTAAACTTAGCTACAGCAGGGTTGTAATAATCTTTGTATTCTTGTGGAAATACCGGCCAGCCCCAGCTGTCTTTGCCTTCAGCTTTCAAGTGCGATTGCAATGCATCGTACACCGCTAACATATCTAAGCTTTCACCGCCCGCTTCTACGAAGGCTTTAAACGCTTTATTTTGCTTTGTGCTTTTACGAAGGTATTTGGTATCGTAAACCTCAAATACTGCTTTAAGCGCAGCCAATTTCACATGGGCTACCGCTTCATAGTCTACATGTTCTACGTTACGTGCATGTTCAAGCGTGGCTTTAAATTCATCAGTATTAACTACGGCTTGTACTGATGCGTCGTCGTAACCGTCAATGGCTGTCACATCGATATACAAATAATTAAGCCAGCGACGTGAGCTTGGTCCATAAGGCGAGCACGCATTGGGGTTTGCAGGGTAAAGCGCGTGAATAGGATTAAGCCCGATAAAGTCTGCGCCCACACCAGCGGCTTTTTCAATAAGCAGAGCCAAATCAGAAAAGTCACCAATTCCCCAGTTCTTTTCACTGCGTACACAGTAAAGTTGAACGCTTAAACCCCAAATCTTTTTCCCTTCTTTAATCTCGTTTGGCGTGTAGCAGGCTTCAGGTGCCACAATTAAACGAGAACGCGCAAACTCATCGTTATCTGCACTTAAGGCAACATCGTGATACCCAAGGGGCAAATCCAAAGGCAGCGTCACAACATATTCATGGAACTCCACATCATCAATATGCGCCATGGTTGTCATTTCTTGGTCAACTGGCGTAAATTGATGAGTAAGAACATCACCATTTTCACAAGTGATGGTAAGCACGTGGTCATCGTTCACCAATTCAATAGGCAAACGAACCGCTACGTTAATTTCTTGAGTGTTACGCACCACTTGAACAGGATTTAATGGCGACAACCATACCGACTTAATATCTTGTGTAATTTGTGACTGAATTTTTTCGTCACTGCTGGTGTCATAGCCAAGTGTGTTAAGCAATTTTGCTTTACTTGATTCTGCGATGGTTGCTGGCTTTCCCCATGCGTCGACGTATTGGGTTTCTATTCCCCGCATTTCAACCAGTTGTTGCAGAAGTTGTTGTGTCATGGTGTGTCATTCCTGTTATTCGGTAAAAGACGCAAAGCAAATTAAGCATAGTGCGTCTACAAACAAATTTTTAACATTATTCTAGAAACAAGGGCTTGGCGATATCTGAATACGATTGCAATAGCACTTATTCGTAATTTTGCAACACTTTGGCTTTTTATTTTGCTAATTATGGCATTTTGATCCATACTTTACGTAATTTATTTTCATTTTATTTAAATAATCGGGGTACGTTATGACAATTCGCATCGGTATCAATGGTTTTGGCCGTATTGGACGCCTAGTAATGCGCGCAGCAGCAAAGCGCAACGACATCGAAGTTGTTGCAATAAACGACTTACTAGACACGGACTACATTGCTTATCTATTGAAATACGACTCGACTCACGGTTTATTCGACGGTGAAGTTACAGTAGATAACAATAGCCTAGTTGTAAACGGCAAAACTATCCGCATTACATCTGAAAGAGATCCAGCGGCACTTAAGTGGGATGAAGTAGACGTTGACGTAGTTGTTGAATCAACAGGTTTGTTCCTGACTAAAGAAACTGCCGCGAAGCATATCGAAGCTGGCGCGAAGAAAGTTGTTATGTCTGCACCTTCTAAAGATGACACGCCTATGTTCGTTATGGGTGTTAACCAAGAAAGCTACGCTGGCGAAACTATTGTTTCAAACGCGTCTTGTACAACTAACTGTCTTGCTCCACTTGCCAAAGTGCTTAACGATAAATTTGGCATTGTAGACGGTTTGATGACAACGGTTCACGCAACAACTGCAACACAGAAAACGGTAGACGGTCCTTCAATGAAAGACTGGCGTGGTGGTCGTGGTGCTGGTCAGAACATCATTCCATCATCAACCGGTGCAGCAAAAGCAGTAGGTAAAGTTATTCCTGAGCTTAACGGCAAACTTACCGGTATGGCTTTCCGTGTACCTACGCCAAACGTTTCGGTAGTAGACCTTACTGTAAACCTAGCGAAGCCTGCTAGCTACGCAGAAATCTGTGCAGCAATGAAAGAAGCGTCAGAAGGCGAACTTAAAGGTATCATGGGTTATACAGAAGACGCTGTTGTGTCTAACGACTTTGTAGGCGACGCTCGCACGTCAGTATTTGATGCAACTGCTGGTATCGCACTTACAGATACATTCGTTAAGCTAGTATCTTGGTACGACAATGAATGGGGTTACTCAAACAAGGTTCTTGACCTTGTGGCTCACATTTCTAAGTAATTAACGGTATTAAGCTAAAATAGTTAAACTATTCACGCTAAAGTTGAGTTAATCTAAAGGTGTAAACAGGGCGTTTGCACCTTTTTTGTTTTTCGTGGTCGTAAACACGCGTAATAACGATATTCCAGCGACATACGCTTTCCCGTCGCTTACCCTTTGTTGTTTTCTTATTAGTCCAAGGAGGGCTTATGCCACCTGTGAGTTCAGTTACCGTTAGTGAGTCTAATGGACTTACCTTTTTAGACGTAGATAATGCGTTTGCCTCTGCGCGTATTAGCCTATTTGGCGGTCATATCTTGTCATATGTGCCTAAAAGCGATGGCAGAGAGCGTCTTTGGGTAAGCCCCCATGCTTACTTGAACGGAGAGCGACCTATTCGCGGTGGTATTCCGGTGTGCTGGCCTTGGTTTAGCGATGATCACGGTCGAGAAAAAGGTGCCCTCCCCGCTCACGGCTTTTTGAGAACACAAGTGTGGAAGCTGATTCATTCAGAAGATACAGAAAGCGGAACAACGATTACGCTTTCGCCAAGCTTTACCCGAGCAGAAGGGTTTGAGAATGATTGTAACGTGACCATGGTAATTACCGTTGGTGAGACGATGGACGTTGCGTTAACTACAGAAAATACGGGTGTTGTACCATTCGAATTTAACTGTGCGCTACATACATATTTCCACGTTGACCACATTCAACATACCCAAATAACTGGAATTGAAGGTCAATATAAAGACAAACTTGACGACTGGGGACTTAAGACGACACCGAGTCCTTACACCATCACAGGCGAAACGGATCGCATTCATGTTGCGCCGATTAAAACGGCAGAAATTGAAGTCGAAGGCAAAGCGTTCACGGAAGTGGTATCCGACGGCAATGACTCTTTGGTAGTGTGGAACCCGTGGTTAGGCGCCGCGTCTATTTCAGACATGGACCCATTTGGCTATAAGCATATGTTGTGCGTAGAAACATCGCTAACTCAGGGAAAGACACTGTCACCCGGTGCTAGCCACACACTGAAACAATCTATTGTTCCGAAGTAAATTATTTGAAGTGCAAGCGCAATTTCGCTGACACTTCGGAAGGTAGACAGTCGCAGTTCACGATCAAGAGATATAAAAAAACCTGCCAATGAGCAGGTTTTTTCATTTAAAGGTTCAGCAAATTACTGTTTAGCACCCGCAACAGCTTCTTTTGCTAGCTGCGTAATACGCGCCCAGTCACCTGATTCAATTGCGTCGTCAGGGGCAAGCCACGAACCACCTACACATTTAACGTTGTTAAGCGCTAAATAGTCATTGTAGTTGTTTGGACCAATGCCACCCGTTGGGCAAAACGTCACATCAGGGAAAGGACCACTGATTGACTTAATGGCTTTAACGCCACCTGAAGCCTCTGCTGGGAAGAATTTCATGTGGGTATAACCCGCATCTTTACCCTTCATCAAATCAGAAGTTGAAGAGATACCAGGGATAAGTGGAATTTCTGAATCCATACCCGCTTTTAGCAAATCAGCCGTCATACCTGGGCTAATTGCGAACTTAGCGCCAGCTTCAACTACCGCTTTAAGCTGCTGGGCGTTAGTCACGGTTCCAGCACCAATTAGCGAGTCAGGCACTTCTTGTGCAATTCGCTTAATCACGTCAATAGCAGCAGGGGTACGTAGCGTTACTTCTAGTACTTTAATACCACCTTCCATCAGCGCTTTTGCCAGAGGAACCGCTTTTTCTACGTCATTGATTACCAAAACAGGTACAACTGGACCGGCCGCAAAAATTTCCTCTGGAGAGTATTTCCATTTCGTTGTCATAATTTAGCTCGCTGTATTTTGATTCAGATATGCAGCCGCACCCAATAAACCATGATCAGGTTCTGCAATTAAATAGGTGGGAATGTCTTTCACGTAGTGCTTCATTTGCCCTTTCGCTTCAAAACGCGCTCTAAAATCGCTATTTTGAATAAATTCAGGGAAACGGTTAGCAATGCCACCACCAATGAAAATGCCGCCCGTGGTTGCCATGTTAAGTGCTAAATTACCCGCAAAGCTTCCCATAATTCGGCAGAATTGGGTAAGCGTCGCTTCAGCAATTTTACAGGTACCGTTCAGCGCAGCGTCAGTGATTTGAGCCGGCTCGGTAAATACAACTGGTGCTGATGCGTGGTTTGCTAGCGCGGTGTAAATATTATGCAGACCGCGTCCAGACATTACTTCTTCAGCAGAAGCACGTCCTAAGGTAGATTGAAGGTGACGCCATACGACAACATCGGTTTCATCTACCGGTGCAAAGTCTACATGACCACCTTCACCGTCCAGCGTCTGCCAGCCCGTTGAGGTCATTGTAATATGCTCAACACCCAATCCTGTACCAGGTCCAAAAACAGCGATATTGCCATTTTCTTTCGCAGTGCCTTCGCCAATTTGTACCACTTGCTCTTCGCCCAATACAGGCAAAGAGTGCGCTACGGCAGTGAAGTCATTGATAACGAACAACGCGTCTAGTTTAAGCTGAGAGCGAAGTGCATTTTGAGAAAATGCCCAGCTGTGATTCGTCATCTCGACTTGATCGCCCAATACTGGACATGCAATTGCAATACAACCTTGCGAAAAGCTGTATTCCGGCATGTCGCTAAAGTACTGCGCGATAGCGAGGTCGATGCTGGCGAAATCATTACACATGTATTTTTTGATGTCGGCTACACCTGACTCGGTTACCCTTGCAACACGAATATTCGTACCGCCAACATCAGCCACAAACTTCTGGCTCATTATGCTTGCTCCTGCGTGTAAAACAGTGAACATGCACCCTCTTCTGCACCCGTCAGAATAGCGCGCATACCCGCAAACATTTCACGTCCCATTCCAACGTGATGCTTAGCGAGGTTCGCTGGCGCTGCTTCACGTGCAGCCAGTGTTTCATCGTCCACATGCAGTGTTAGTGCACCAGTTTGCGTGTTTAGCTCAATAATGTCGCCCTCTTGCACTTTAGCAAGTAGACCGCCTTTATAAGCTTCTGGAGTCACGTGGATAGCTGCAGGAACTTTACCTGATGCACCAGACATACGACCGTCAGTAACTAGCGCCACTTTAAAGCCGCGATCTTGAAGCACCCCAAGAGGTGGCGTTAAGCGGTGAAGTTCTGGCATACCAATCGCTGAAGGACCTTGGAAGCGAACAACTACAATGCAGTTTTTGTCTAACTTGCCAGACTTAAACGCGTCATCGAGTTCAAACTGGTCTTCAAACACAACTGCTGGTGCTTTGATATTACAGTGAGGCGTGCGAAGTGCTGAGGTTTTAATAACGCCACGACCAAGATTGCCGTCAAGCACACTCAAACCACCATCTGGCTTAAACGGTGCGTCAACAGTTGCTAGCACTTCTTTATCAAGGGATTCCGTTGGGCCGTCTCGCCATTCTAATTCGCCGTCTTTAAGCACAGGCTCTTTAGTGTAGAAGTCTAAGCCTTCACCACAAATGGTCTTAACATCGTTATGTAGTAGACCCGCATCAAGCAACTGTCTAATTAGCAATGACATACCACCTGCTGCAACAAAGTGGTTAATGTCAGCTGAGCCATTCGGGTAAATGCGAGTAAGAAGAGGCACAGCATTAGAGATATCTGAAAAGTCGTCCCAATTTACGATGTAACCTGCAGCGCGTGCTACCGCAATAAGGTGCATGGTGTGGTTAGTAGAACCACCCGTAGCAAGAAGACCTACAAGGCCGTTCACAATGGCTTTTGCATCTACAATGTGACCAATTGGCGTATAGTTGTCGCCAAGGTCAGTTAAGCGTGTTGCTTGAACCGCAGCCGCTTTTGTTAGCGCGTCGCGCAAAGGTGTTCCCGGATTAACAAACGACGAACCCGGAAGGTGCAAGCCCATCATTTCAACCACTAGCTGATTCGAGTTTGCCGTTCCATAGAACGTACAGGTACCCGCAGAGTGGTAAGATTGAGATTCAGCTTCAAGCAACGCGTCACGCCCTACTTTACCTTCGGCAAATTCTTGACGAACACGGGCTTTTTCTTTGTTTGGAAGACCCGATGGCATTGGACCGGCTGGCACAAAAACGGTTGGCAAATGACCGAACGTTAGTGCGCCCATTAGTAGCCCAGGAACGATTTTGTCGCAGATACCTAGCATCAGTGCGCTATCGAACATGTTGTGAGAAAGCGCAATGGCAGCCCCCTGAGCAATGTTATCACGGCTCATTAGGCTTAAGTCCATGCCAGACTGGCCTTGTGTAACACCATCACACATAGCAGGTACGCCACCTGCGAACTGGGCTACGCTGCCTACTTCTTTCACTGCATCCTTAATGAGCGCAGGATACGTCTCGTAAGGCTGGTGCGCTGAAAGCATATCGTTGTACGCAGACACAATTGCCACGTTGGCTTTGGTCATTGAACGAAGATCTGATTTTTCGCTTGTTCCACATGCTGCAAAGCCGTGAGCAAGGTTACCGCATGACAACACACCACGGTGTGGTCCTTGACGTCGTGCACTCTCAATTTTTTCTAGATACGCCTTACGCGTTTCTTTACTACGCTCGATAATTCGTTGCGTAACTTCAGCAATTTTTGGATTCATGTTTGTCTCCTATGGCGCCCACATCAAAGTAACCGGCGCGCGGTTAACTACGGCGGTGATGGGCTTTTGCGCTTCGGTGGCATTTTCAATAGCGTCAAGTAAGACTTGTTTTTTCTTCTCGCCTGTTAAATGCAAAAAGATATTACGGCTATTGAGTAACGCTGGTAGCGTTAATGAAATACGTTGATGAGGTGCTGTTGTAGGTTGAACAGCGATGCAGGTTCTGCCGCTGCTCATATCTAAGCCGTCAAGTACTTGCTCAGAGCAAGGGAAAAGCGATGCAGTGTGACCATCTTCCCCCATGCCAAGAATCAATGCATCAAAAGGTTGTGACATGCTAGCCAGATTTGACTCTGCGGCATTTATGCCTTCGTTTGCATCATCAGCATCGCTTTTCAATTCGATAAAACGAGCTGCCGCGGCTTTATTTTGAATTAGATTATTTTTGACTAGGCTGGTGTTGCTGGCCTCGTGGCCCTCTTCAACCCAGCGCTCGTCGGCAAGGGTGATATCAACCTTATCCCACTCAAGTTCGGTTTCACTTAGTTGTTTAAAAAGCGCCAGCGGTGTACGACCACCACTAACGACAAGCGAAGCTCGACCGCGAGTTTTAATACCTGTTTTTAAAATGCTGACTAAGTCTTGTGCAAATGCATCAGTCAGCGCATCAGGTGTTTCAAATGATAGAGTTGTTAACGCCATATTACTTTTTCTTCCCTGTTTTGCTCTCGTACCAGCTGCGATTTTCGCGAGCAAGAAGACCTATAGAGTCTACCGGCCCCCACGTACCTGCTTGATACGGTTCTGGCGGCTCGCTCGATTGCTTCCACGCTTCAAGAATTGAGTCTACCCACGTCCAAGCTTGCTCAATTTCGTCACGACGAACGAATAGCGCCTGATTACCCAACATCACTTCAAGAAGGAGTTTTTCGTATGCGTCAGGAATACGCTCATCGGCAAACGCTTCAGAGAAACTTAGGTTTAACTTGGATTTTTGTAGATCCATAGAGCCTGAGCTGGTTAAGCCAGGCACTTTATTCATTACGGTGATTTCTACACCTTCGTCTGGCTGTAGACGAATAACGAGCTTATTGGGTGGGAGATTCTTGAAGCTGTCACCGAACAAGTTGTGTGGCTGACGCTTGAAGTAAATAACAACTTCACTCACCTTAGTTGGCATGCGCTTACCTGTGCGTAGGTAGAACGGCACACCAGCCCAACGCCAGTTGTCAATTTCCGCTTTAATAGCAACAAAGGTTTCGGTTTTACTTTGCGTATTAGCACCTTCTTCTTCAAGGTACCCAGGCACTTCTTCGCCCTTCACGAAACCAGAGGTATACTGACCGCGTACAGTGCTGTCATTAATATTAAACGAGTTAATCGGACGAAGCGCTTTAAGCACTTTCAATTTTTCGTCACGAATGCTGTCAGCGTCGAGCGTTGTCGGAGGCTCCATCGCTACCAAGCTTAGAATTTGTAGCAAGTGGTTTTGCACCATATCTCGCATTTGACCCGCGTCGTCAAAGTAACCCCAACGCCCTTCAATACCCACTGACTCTGCAACTGAGATTTGAACATGGTCAATGCAGTTGTGGTCCCAGTTAGTAGCAAAAATAGAATTGGCAAAACGCAGTGATACTAGATTTAGTACTGTCTCTTTACCAAGGTAATGGTCAATGCGGTAAATTTGCTTTTCGTCGAAGTATTCTGCAACTTGCTCATTGATCACTTTAGACGATGCCAAATCGTGACCAATTGGCTTTTCTAGCACAACGCGAACGCTTGAGTCGATAATTTTGCAGCTATGCAGGCCACGACAGATATCACCGTATATCGCCGGTGGTGTCGCTAAATAACAAACCATGGTGCGGCTTGAGTCAACGTGGTCGTCTAATACGCAATAGCTTTCAACGTCCTTCATGTCTACGCATGCATAGTGCAAACGCGCTTTCATTTTTTCCCAAGTGGCTTCACACAAGTTCTTCTCGCCAAACTTGATTAGGTTGGCATGAACTTCTTCAATATAGGCATCCAGCTCCATTTCTTGACGCGCAACACCCACAATAGTGGTGTCTGGGTGCATCAAGTTTGCTTTTTCAAGCTGATATAAAGAAGGCAACAACTTGCGTCGTGAAAGATCTCCCAGTGTACCGAAAAGTACAAAATCACAGGGTTCGTAGGAATTATCCAATACCATATTCGTCGACCTTTTAAATGTATGTGTCCGCGGCGTATTGTACAGTTATTTACAACACTAACGACTATTTTTACCGTATAGTTAACACCAAATGTAGTAAAATTACAACTTGTACCAACTATAAGATCTGAATCTTTACTGTTTCCCTCAGTTTACCCTCATTTAACCCGATTGAAATAACAAAAATTGTCAAAAAATTACATTTTTCTTGTCACAGACGTCACATTGGGTACTATTACGGGTGTACCTTACAATAAATTGTGCTAACTAATTGCTATATCTGTATGAACATTTTAGAAAAAATCACACAAAACCAAGCGGCATTCAGTAAATCTGAGAAAAAGGTAGCTGAAGTAATTCTAGCTAACCCACAAACGGCCATTCATTCGAGTATAGCAACCCTCGCTAAGATGTCGGATGTTAGTGAGCCTACCGTAAACCGTTTCTGCCGAAGACTTGATACTAAAGGCTTCCCAGACTTTAAACTGCATTTAGCGCAGAGCCTGGCTAACGGCACGCCTTATGTAAACCGCCATGTTGATGAAAACGACAGCCCAGACGAATATACCAATAAGATATTCGAATCTACCATGGCGTCCCTGGAAGTGGCGCGCCAATCTGTGGATGTGAACGTGGTAAATCGCGTTGTTGATTTACTTACACAGGCACAGAAAATTTCATTTTTCGGGTTAGGCGCTTCAGCTTCAGTGGCACACGATGCACTAAATAAGTTTTTCCGCTTCAATGTTCCAGTGGTCTACTTTGAAGATATTCTGATGCAGCGCATGAGCTGCATGAACTGTTCAGATGGCGATGTTGTTGTATTGATTAGCCATACGGGCCGAACTAAAAGCTTAGTAGAAATAGCGCAAATTGCCCGCATGAACGACGCTACTGTAGTAGGCATTACCTCAGCAGATAGCCCGCTGGCACAAGAATGCAGTTACGTGTTATCGCTGGAAGTGCCAGAAGATACTGATATGTATATGCCTATGGCCTCTCGCATCGCGCAGCTCACGCTAATTGATGTACTTGCAACCGGCTTTACACTGCGCCGCGGCAACAAGTTCAGAGAGAATCTGAAGCGAGTAAAGGATACGCTGCGTGGTTCACGTTATGAAAAGCGTGGTGAGTAATTTTCTTCCCACGTGATCAAATAAGAACCACCTACCGTAGCAATATTGGTTCAATAAATCAGCGAAAACGCCTAACTGGTCGAGCCAGTTAGGCGTTTTTGTTTATTTCATTCACATTTTTGTCAAATTCAACTATTATTCTGTAATAAAATTACGTAAAGCGATTACAGGCATACCGTATAAACGCGTAGCCTATCACTCTTTGTCTTTTCTAACTTAGAAACAGCGACGGAATCACATGACCAGAAGAACGAAAATTCTTGCCACCCTAGGACCTGCAACCGACTCACTTGAAAAGATTCAGGCACTTATTGCCGCAGGCGCAAACACTGTGCGCATGAACTTTTCACACGGACAAGCCGAAGACCACATTGAACGTGCAAAGCGCGTTCGTCAGGCAGCAAAGAACCTAGGTAAATACGTAGCGATTTTAGGTGATCTTCAGGGCCCTAAAATCCGTGTTGCTCGTTTTGCCGAAGGTGCAGTTCGTTTAGAGGTTGGCGCAAAATTCATTCTAGACGCTGAATTAGGCCGCGACGAAGGTGATATTAATCAAGTAGGTATTGATTACAAAGCGCTTCCTGATGATGTATCAGCAGGCGATATTCTGCTTCTTGATGACGGTCGTATTCAGCTTCGAGTAACTGGCGTTGAAGGCCGCAAAGTGATTACTGAAGTAACAGTAGGCGGCAAGCTTTCAAACAATAAAGGCATTAACCGTCAAGGCGGAGGTCTTTCTGCAGATGCACTTACCGAAAAAGACAAAGAAGACATTAAAACCGCCGCGAAAATTGGTGTTGATTATCTTGCAGTGTCATTTCCTCGCAGCGGCGCAGACTTGAACTACGCGCGAGAACTTGCCGAAGCAGCTGGCTGCTACGCAAAAATTTGTGCAAAGGTCGAGCGTGCTGAAACGGTGGCGTCTGACGAAGCCATGACGGATATCATCAGCGCTTCAGATGCGGTAATGGTTGCTCGTGGTGACTTGGGTGTAGAAATTGGCGATGCGGAACTTGTTGGTGTTCAAAAGAAACTGATTGCCCGTTCTCGCCAGCTCAACAAGGTTGTGATCACCGCGACGCAAATGATGGAGTCGATGATTGACAGCCCTATGCCTACACGTGCAGAAGTAATGGACGTTGCAAACGCTGTACTAGACGGCACTGACGCGGTAATGCTTTCAGCTGAAACAGCGGCGGGTAATTTCCCTATTGAAACAGTAGCAGCTATGTCTCGTGTTTGTGAAGGCGCGGAAACACATCCAAGCGTTAAAATTTCCAAGCACCGCATGGATCAGCAGTTTTCTTCTACTAGCGAGTCAATTGCTCTGTCAGCGGTTTACGCTGCGAACCACTTGCCAAGTGTTAAAGCGATTGTAGGTTTAACTGAAAGTGGAACTACACCAACGTTAATGTCTCGCATTACTACATCTCTGCCAATTATTGCGATGTCTCGTCACGAATCAACGCTTAACACAATGGCGCTTTGCCGCGGAGTTAAGCCGGTTTTCTTTGACTCTTCAAACAGTGAACCTGGCAAATTGAAGTACGATGTCATTGCATCACTTAAAGAGAAAGGATTAGTGAAAAGCGGCGACAGTATCATCCTGACTTACGGCGATGAAATGGAAAAAGTGGGCGCGACCAATACCCTTAAAATCGTAGAAGTCGAATAGCAACGAATACACTATTAAAGCGAAGCAAATGCTTCGCTTTTTTTTGCCTGTAATTTACTAAAGCAGTGGTAAGCTGACGCTTATAATAAGAACACTCATCTAAGTCAGTATCAAAATTACAAAAAACATATCCAACAAAACAACGAGAATTCGTTAACACTCCTCGGGACAACAACGACAAAAATAAGGATAGACATGCAGCTCGTTTTCAATCGCTACACACGTTTTTCAGCAATTATAACGCTCTTGGCACTTTTCACTCATAGCGTATGGGCAAATACACAGCACGTACACACCATGAAGCGTGTAGAAGTAGCTTCACAGAACGCTCCATTACAGCCAATAATGATTCAAGGCCCCATGCCCATTGAAGCCGAATACTTTGCTGCGCTTTTGGATAACACTACAACAGAGTATTCAGGTAATGCGGTATTCTATAAAGGGACACTAGACGGGTATCCCATTGTGGTAGCTAAAACCGGTAAGGGTTTAGAAAATACAGCGGCCGCCACCGCTATTGGCATAGAGAGATACCACCCTCGCCTTATCATCAATCAGGGAACATCAGGTGGCCACGATCCTTCCTTAAAAGTTGGTGATATTGTTCTTGGCGAACGCAGTATTAATGCATCCAATTTTAAAACGCCTAAGCTGGCTCAAGGAGAAGGTTCTCATCCGTTTAATTGGCTACCGATGGACCTTATGGCGTCAGAAGGCAGCGCGGGAGAAGGAAGTAGCGCTAAGGACGCAGAAAAGTTGCGTTATTATTTAGGAGACAAACAGCTCATCAACCTAGCTCTATCGCTATCCAAGCAGTACAAACGCGGCAACGTCGTTAAAGGAACGATTGGCAGCGGTAACTTTTGGAATAACGAGTTAGATCGAATAGCATGGCTCCATAAGAATATGGGAACGAGTGTGGAAGAAATGGAAACCGCTTCTGCAGCGCAGATTGCACATGCCTACCACGTTCCCTTTTTAGGTATTCGCGTATTGTCGAACAACATTACCAACCATGGTGAATATGACCCAACCACGGCCAAAGATTGTCAGGCCTTTGTTGAAAAAGTGGTAAGAGCTTATATTTCTGCGCTGTCGGAATAAATTTGGAAAACACTCAAACGAAAAACGCGCCCTACATTGTAAGAATGTAGGGCGCGTTTTCATGTATAGCCTTTGTATTAGATTGCTTGAGCGGTATAAGTTTCCGCATCTTGACTAACATCATTCGCGTATTGAGTAAGATGGTGATTTAGAATATTTTCGGCGCGCTCAACAAACTCATCACGCTTAAATTTCCAACCTCTTAAATCGGCTTGCTTAGCCTGTGCAATGTAGTGCTCTAGACGCGTTTTTCTCAATAGATGTGCCTTTTTCGACAAATCAAATTCTACCAATGAGAAGTTGCGCTGTACTTTTTGAATATCCATGTGAACGGGGCGCTGTTCGTCATCAGCTGATGCTTGGCTTACGGATAGCTTTCCTTGCCCAATTACACCGACTATAACAATGATTGCTGATACCACTAAGCCTGAATAAACCCACTTTAAAAAGTTCATGCCCCACTCCTTGAACGATTTTGCACTTGTATCGATAAGCTCGCTACAATCCACTTAATTAAAACTATTTATCACCAATGTATTGAGTCATTCGACTTTCTAAGTTTCTAGCTTTCACGTTGCAGCAGATGTTTTCTGCCTGACAATACAAACTTTCGTCTGTTCAATACATCAAGTAATTCACTCATATCTACTTAACCATATGCACCTTCCGCACCATATAGTTAATCTTTATTTTTCAGTAATTTAGACCAACCCAAAACTTATACTAAAGTTGTATAAGGTACTTTCTACACACAGCAAGATAAAATTTTCCTTTCAAATTTAATAAACTCACTCCCCTCAATACTGTACACTTATACAGTATTAAGATATACCATAACAAGCAAAGTACTGGTATGGAATCTTGTTTTTTTTTCCAGACCGTCTACCACGTACATTTGCCTAGAGAAAGTGACCATTTGCGATGCATGACAAACTCATTCAAAAACTCGAAATTCTTTCAGATGCCGCTAAGTATGACGCTTCTTGCGCAAGTGGCTCCGCCGGTAAACGAAAAGCAGGTAAAACTGACAAAACAGGAATAGGTTCGCTCACAGGAGGGTCAGGGATATGTCACAGCTTTACCCCTGATGGTCGATGCGTATCATTACTTAAGATCCTAATGACCAACTATTGCATATACGATTGCCATTACTGCATCAATAGGGTGTCTAGCAACGTTCAACGAGCGCGTTTTACCGTTAAAGAAACGGTTGATTTAACGCTTAATTTTTATAAGCGTAACTACATTGAGGGATTATTTTTAAGTTCCGGTATTGTCGGCTCTCCTGACCTGACTATGGAGAGCATGGTACGCATCGCGAAGTCTCTTCGCATTGATCACGGATTTAAAGGATACATTCATCTTAAGACCATTCCGAATGCATCTCCTGAACTACAGGCTGAAGCTGGCTTATATGCCGATAGGCTAAGTATAAACATCGAAATGCCGACACAAAATTCGTTGAACAAATACGCCCCGGAAAAAGACCTTGGTGAAATTCACGGTTCAATGAATACATTGAAAGACAAAATAAATGAACACAAAGTAGATAAAACCTACTCGGGTAAACGCCCACCTCGCTTTGCTCCTGGCGGACAGTCCACTCAGATGATCATAGGAGCCGATGACTCAAATGATAAAGTTATCCTTGGCACGAGTGTCAAACTGTATGGTCAACAAAAATTGCGGCGCGTTTACTATTCTGCATTTTCGCCCATCCCAGATGCGTCTGAAGTCTTGCCTCTTAAACCGGCGCCACTTATCCGTGAACACCGACTTTATCAGGCCGATTGGCTCCTGCGCTTTTATGGATTTGGTTTAGATGAAATCGTACACAACGACATGCTAGATATGGAGCACGACCCCAAGCTTGCGTGGGCGCTACGCAATCGCCACATATTTCCCATCGATTTAAACAAAGCTGACAAGCTACTTTTATTGCGAGTTCCTGGACTGGGAGCACGCACAGTACAAAAAATTTTGGCTATTCGACGTTACACAAAGCTTAGCTGGTTCGATCTCACAAAAATGCGTTTACCCTTACAAAAATTAAAACCGTTCATTACTGTTAGTGATTATTCCCCCGCTATACATTTGCTCGATAGCAGTAACTTTGAACAGCAATTTAAACAACCAAAACAGTTTGAATTGTTCAGCGCCTAATCTAATTGGTACCACAATGAAAAAAGTAACCATTTCATCATTGCCCGGATACGACGAATGGCGAAAAGCATCGAGAGAATGTCTAGCCCAACACATACCTCCGGAGAACGTTACATGGCAAACTTCGCAATCTAACCAAGACGACTTGTTTGCCGTGACCGATTCGGCCAACGCTATTGGTGAAAGCCAAACGAATTACAGAATTCCCAGATCAGTTTTAACGCTGTTGAAGTATGCGTTATGCCACCAAGCCCCCGATCGTTTCGCTTTATGTTACCGCGTTTTATGGCGAGTAGTTTTCGAAAACAGAAACCTTATTCACTTAAAAACTGACGAAGATGTGTTGCGTCTCAACGTGCTGGCTAAAGCAGTAAAACGCGATGCATATAAGATAAGTGCTTTTTTGAGATTTCGAGAAGTTGTACTTGACGGACAAGAGCATTTTATTGCGTGGTATGAACCAGAACACTTCAGCTTGGAATTGAAGCTCGATTTTTTTCAGACGCGTTTTAAAAATATGTGTTGGTCAATACTTACCCCTTATCGAGCTGCGCATTGGAATACTAAAACACTTGTTTTGGAAGATAATCCTGACCCAAGTATTATTCCAAATGATGACAGAATTGAAAAATACTGGCTCACGTATTATGCAAATATATTTAATCCTGCCCGCGTAAAAACAAAGGCAATGTTAAGTTCAATGCCCAAAAAATACTGGAAGAATATGCCTGAGACGTCGCTTATTAACGATATGATACGCCAATCGGATGCTAGAGCACGTAAGATGATACTAAATGGGAAAAAGTGGAGAATGGTGAATGAGTTCTCCTGACAAATATTAGCAGCTGTGCTTCCCTTGTTTTTTGCGATTTGGAAAGCTCTGTAAATCGTGACCAGAAAAAAGGGGCCGAGGCCCCTTTTTTGTGTAAAGCAACAATGATATTAGTTCATCGCAGTTTCAGTAACTACACGAAGGTTGCTTTCAACATCTTTTACGTCAGATGCATTCTTGGCAATTTCCACAGCTAGATCACGCTCAGCATCAGAATCAACGTCGCCAGTCAGTGTTACTACACCGTTTTCTACGTCAACATCGATGTCGAAACCTGAAATATCGGTATCCATAAGAAGACGGGTTTTGATTACTGTGGCGATTTTGGCGTCAGTTAACTCGCTTGTGCCTTCGTCAACAGTATCTTCCATGTCATCTGACATGTCGCCTTCCATATCTTTGTCAGAGACAACCGTTAGCTTGTTGTCTACAGACGTTACACCGTCAATATTCGCTACTAGCTCTTCCGCTAGCTTTTTATCAACAGAGTTCTCAACCTTACCAGTAAGAACGACATTACCGTTTTTAACGTCAGTGTTAATGTCGAATGAATCAAGGTTACCATTGAACAACAGCGTTGCTTCTGCTTTGCCATCAATCCATGCGTCTTTGGCACCTTTCTCCCATTTATTACTTGTGTTATCTGTGTCCATGTCACCTGCATATGCAGCTGTAGTCAAAGTTGTAGCAACAATCATAGAAATAAGTGAACGTTTCATAACATTTCTCCTTTGTCGAAACTCGTAGATAGTCATGCCAATTCCTTGCCAACAAAATAAGGCATTGTTTTATATGACAAATATTAATATCCAGGGCTAGTTAAGTAAGTTTTGTTCTGCAAACTTTGCCTTTGTTTGAGAACTTTTTACTTAATTTTGTTAATGCCCAAAACTCGTCAACTTCACTTAAGAAAAGCACCTATCAATTGTACTAGGGGATAACTTTTTGTCGTTGGCCGCCGCTAAGTTGCAGTGATACTTAGGTTAAACTTATTTCACAAAGCTGCCGTAGTTATAACGATTTGTGTCGCTTCACTGGGGCCTGTTGACCTTTGTTGTACATTTTTGCAGCGGTCTGTGTGCCATCTAGACAAGGCGAATGTTTGACGGTTTAGTGGTTCTAAATCGAGAACATTCAACGCAGTATAGATGGCACAAAGGCGCTGCCCGAAGGGGTCTAAATGGAAGCCTTTTACTCTTTGTCACAGTCCTTTAACTTAGCCCGCTAGGCTTGCAGGACTGTTTCGCGATTAAAAGGCTTCCATTTAGACCAAAATTCGTACACCAAAGGTCAACAGGCCCTAGCTATAGTCATCAATTTAGTTTTGCAGACAGAAGCAACAGGTGGAGTGTTTTTCGTTAATTAAACTCAAGGACCAACTAGACATGGATACTGCACTTACTGCTGTTTCAGTCTTATTTATAGCCGTAAGCTGGGCCCCTTTGCTTCCTTCTTCTCATTGGTTAGTAAGAGTGTGGGAATTTCCGCGACTACAAATAACAGCTATCATTTCTTTGTTAATTGCTGGGCATATTTTTGAATCAACCTATTACGCACAGATAGATAGCCTAGCAGTAATTATTGTCGCTGGATTAACAGTTAGCCTTATTTATCAGGTTATCTGGATCATTCCTTATACCCCTCTGTATAAAAGAGAAGTTAGGCACGTCGAGGTTGAGAGTGCGAGCCAAAAGCTAAGTGTTTTATCAAGCAATGTGTATATGCCTAATGACGATTTTCGCAAGCTCATTGAACATGTACGTAATAAGCAACCTGATTTTCTCGTAACGTTGGAATCTAATGAGAAGTGGCAGAAAGGCATCAGTGAAATTGAATCTGAATACCCGTATCGTAAATTTTGCCCACTCGAAAACCTCTACGGTATGCACCTTTATAGTAAGCTTCCCTTTGAAGAGGTCTCATTGCGATTTTTAATAGAAGAAGATGTGCCGTCTATGAAAGTGAAAATCAATCACCACGGACAAGATGTCACGCTATATTTTCTTCATCCAAAACCACCAAGCCCAACAGAAAACACGTATGCAAAGCCCAGAGACGTAGAACTTACTGTTGTGGGGGAAGAAATAGCTGAAACAGAGGGCCCTATTGTCGTCGCTGGCGATCTTAACGATGTAGCTTGGTCACCTACTACCAGAAAGTTCAAGAAAATAAGCGGACTTTTAGACCCACGAGAGGGGCGCGGTTTTTTCAATACATTTCACGCGAAATATCCTTTAGTGAAATGGCCGTTAGACCACGTATTTCACTCGGAACATTTTGCATTGGTCAATATAGAGAAACTTGAAAGCATAGGCTCAGACCACTACCCGCTTTATACCGAACTAGCGCTAATCACGGACAAGGAGTAATACTCAAGACTGTAAATCTAATGAGAGCTACGGTGTTTGACACACCACATGAGGCTATCACACGCCTCTTCACGCTTTTTAAAATGGGCTAGCCCTATTAGCTTGTTATCCCGAGGCCAAACCGCTTGGTTTAGCACCTCTTGATCTTCTGCCGATAGTTGTTCGCTATCTAACACAATCTCAACCGCTTTTTTGTTGGGTTTTATTAATGTGGGGTTAGCTTCTTTGACCAGAGCAGAGTTCACACAAATATACTCTCTCTTAACAGGGTCTCTCACCACGCCGATGTAGTTGTTGTCACAAATTATAGCTGGCCAGCCTTCCGTTATTCTGCTCTGTCCAAACATTACGAGTGTAAAAGCAACAAGAACGAAAAGTGTTAAACCGATAAATTGAGCGCTCAAATCTGGTGCTACGCTTACAATAACGCCGACAACAGCTGCGAAAAATATCCAGCCGCCAAATACTCTGCGCATAGCATTTGGTGAGATACCAGATATAACATCAACCACCTTTAATGATTGTTTGTCATAGTGTCGAATAAATACAGACGATTGTGATTCCACAGCCTTTGTCCACCAGAAAAAATACGAAATTCAGAAATTAATACGTTACAAGTAAGGCTGAAGATTTACCTACACTCTGAGTGAGTAAAAACCAATAATATGAGATTAGTTCTACTCGAAAGAAAACGTGTTAAGCAATATTTGTAGGAATATTTAAACTATTGAATTGTAATGTTTAACCTACTAACCAAGCATATCAAAATATGTGGGAACGGCAAAGCAATTACGCGCTAGATGCACAGTAAAACAAGACTTATGAAAAGAAGCGTCATGTTAATCTGCAAATTAGAACAAACCACCAAAAATTAACATAAAAAACTGCTGTTGGCCTCCATACATTCGTTTGTAAATTTTTCTCTCACTTTGCACCTCTTGCTTGCCTTGGCGCTCAACCATTGCTGAAAATACTCAAAAACAGAACTTGAAATTACACTTTTTATCAAAAAAATCAATGATTTACAAAACAGGAACACTCTTTGCTTCTACGAAAGTATAACGTTCAACGTTTCATGTCGTCGTTATTACAGGTTCAACAAATTAGAAAGGGAGGAAGAGTATGCGTTCACCAATAAGTGCAGTAACTATTGTTAAGAGCAGAACTGAGAAACTGGCCAATTTGATTACTCAGTTAGAGCAATGCTCTCCAACGCCAGATGAGCTAGTCATTGTTTGGATGGCACCTCCTTCTGATTTGTCACTCGTACGCAGTGACAAATTCGACATTGTTCACAAGTTTGTGACTCAAGATGCTCTTCCGATAGCGAAAGCGCGCAACAAGGGTATGTCAGCGGCCAAGCACGCGAATTTAGTTTACCTAAACGTAGACGCAGTTATTGCCCCATCGCTTTTTAGAGATGGCTTGCTTGCGCTTCGTGACAACACCGTAGTGTTCACATCAGTGGTGTTTTTACCCAACGAGCGCTGTTGTAAGCCCTACCGACAAATTTCAAAAGATGAAAAAGAAATCGGTTATTTAGCAAGTAATGACGACACGTTACCCGAAGACGACAATAACGAAATACCTTCAAGAGATCAGGAAATTAATCATGGAAAGTTTAGTGACGATAGTATTTGTTCTACAGTGTTTTTTATTCGTAAGGCAGACTTTCAGAAAACCGGCGGCTTCGATGAAGGCTACGCGGGTTTCGGACTAAACGACGAAGATTTCTTCACTAACTGTAGGGCATTAGGGTTTTCGTTGGAGCAATTGCCCACGCGAACATTTGCACCACACCGCCCTAATTATCAATGCCCGATAAATCACCTTTTAGACTTTGTTCATAATGCACAGCGTTTTCACTCGAAATGGGGATTTTACCCATGTGTCAATGTATTGAACGCGTATGCAGACCAAGGTTTTATTAATGCTGACTTCAAGCAAAACGGCATTAAGATCAAGCACCTCCCCCAGCAGGTAGAGGAAGACAAGGCGGACGCGCCGGTTGAGCAATTAACGGTAACCAACCCCCAAAACAATGTTGAATTTACGTCTTTTCATTCGCCGGAGAAAGGCTCTGACCTTTTAAGCACGACCGCATAAAACGCTTTCAGGGAGATATGGAATGTCTTTAATGAAACCGAATCTAACCGAGCGCTTTTTGGCGTTTGTAGGGGAAGCCGATTTCCCCTGCGTCGGAGCCAAAACAGCCCTCAATAAAAGCCAAATTCATGTGAATCAATACGACGATATTCGCTGTCCTCTCAATGAGACAGATATGTTGGCGTCAATTCACCAATTTGTAGAGTCGTTTGATCTTGAACGGGACATGTACTCCTCTTTGGCCGCAACTTTTGAGCTTCCAGATACGATAAGCGAAACTGAATTTGATCGGGTTTTATGGGAAAAATTGCAGCGTTTACACGAGATTGACGCCTGTTTAAAACCTTGGGATAGTAAAGTATCAAGTGACCCTCATAACGCTCAGTTTAGCTTGAGTTTAGGCGGAAAGGGTTTCTTTGTAGTTGGACTGCATCCAAATGCATCAAGAAAAAGCCGTCGATTTCCCTACCCTGCCATCGTGTTTAATTTACACGAGCAATTTGACATGTTGAGAAAGCAGAAGCGTTTTGAAGCATTCAGAGACCACATTCGTAAACGAGATACCGCGTACTGCGGAAGTAAAAATGAGCTACTCGCAAACCATGGTGATAGCTCAGAGGTATATCAATATAGTGGTGTAAAACATTCCGAAAACTGGGAATGCCCGTTCAAGCGGATTAAGCACTAAACCTAAATAAAAGGGACAAGTCACATAATGTTACAAACTATACAGCCAAGAAGCGGCACTGCATTTACTATGAAAAAAGGGGAAAGACTTAAGGTTATTGACCCAGAAGGTGAACAAGTGGCCGACCTCTATGCGTTCAATGAACACGATAAAAATGAGTTTATCTCTTCAGGACGAAGTTTAGATTACAATGAAAGCATCCAATTCAAAAAAGGCAGCTTGCTATACTCTAATCAAAGTAACGTGATGTTCGAAATTATTGAAGACACTGTAGAAGACCATGACTTTCTTTTGACTCCTTGCAGTGTTGACACGTTTAAGCATTTTTATCCCAATGAAGAGCCTGTACCTGGGTGCCACGGCAATTTAGTCGCGGCTTTTTCAGAGTTTGACATCCCAGAGCATCACGTTTGTACCACATTCAATACCTTTATGAGTGTGGAGGTAGACGCCAAGGGTAAAATATCTGTTCTTCCTCCTAAGTCTAATGCCGGTGATTACACAATATTTGAAGCAAAGATGGATCTAATCGTAGGGTTAACCGCGTGTTCAGCGGGCGAGTCAAATAACTTCCGTTATAAACCGATTCAGTTTGAAATTTTACCCGCGGCTAACATCTAGCCGCGAGCGTTATCTTCTAAATAAACAAGCGCTACCGAGCTTCTGCAATGGCGCTTGGCTTTTCTTGTTGCCAGTTAAGTCGCATATCCCACTTGAAACGATGTTCAGGCTTAAGCGGTGGCTGTTCGGCATCAATAGTGCTTAACACATTAGTCGCCTTAGTCAGCGTTGCGTCGCGACCGAACAAATAGCTTTGCTCTTTCACTATGGTCAAATACGCTTTGTTCAACGCATACGCGCGCTCTGGTGAAGGAGTAATGATGTCGTACACTGACTTGGCACGCTGCACTTCTTCCACCTTGACCATGCCTTTTTCATCAAACCATTTGGCCAGCATTTCTCCGTTTTGACGGAACTCATCGCCACCGCCCACGCGCTCCATATAAGTAAGGAACTCGCCTTTTTCCTCGTTGATATTTGGCACATCTTCAATTTCACGCAGGTCTATATAGCCCCACCCCGCTTGTCCGGGAACTTTCCGTGCAAATGAAAATGTTTGGTCAAAGGTTGACCCTACTGTTTTGTGACAGCCGTTACAAAACGCAAGCTCTTGAGCGTGCTGTGCACGAAGTTCGCCCTGCTCATTTTCAATGAAGCCATTAATTGTCCAGCCAAAGCCGTTGTCTATTCCTTTTTCACCTAAGTAGCGGGTTTGAGGCAGCTTTTCAAAATGCTTATCTTTTGCTTCCGCATAATAGGCAGATGCTAAGCTTTCTCTGCTTCTGAACATATGCTTTTTCATGTAGCGCACTTCCTTCATACGCGGCGCGTTATAAATATTCCCGTTTTCATCCACGCCAATGTAGCGCACGGTATGTAAGAATTCTGTACCTTCGGGGTAAAGCATGTGCGCTAGCGGAACATTGCTTGCGTCGCCAACATAATGCGACAAACGAGCGATTTCAGTCACTGAATTGGTGAGTTTTCCGTCTTGGTTTACGTCAAGGTTCAACGCTAATTCGTTGACCGGCGCCACAGTCAACGTATCCAGCTCTTTAAGTGCCATTTCAACCAAGCTTAGGTTCAATGTATAGATAGTCTTATTATGCTTGCCTTTTAGCGTTTGAAAGCTTTCAGGAAGCCTGATCATAGCATCGCCAGTTGACCCGTTAGTCGGCCAAAAAGTACTTGGGAAAGGCTTGTAATTATACGACACCCATCCACTGCCATCTTTAGCAAACCCGTCGCCATCAAATGCCTTGTCAGCGGCGCTCAAATTTTCAATACGCATGTAGTCTGGCATGGCGTCATTGTTAAGCGAAGCGGTGTAGTTGTCTTGCGCTATATATTTTTTAATCGTGGCATCATCAATGCTCGCAATTAGTGATGTACGGTCAATAAACAGGTTTTTCCAGCTGTTTGTTAACCCTACGTCAGAAAATTCGTAGTTGCCCTGTAACGTGCCATCGCCCATTTGATTAGGACGCTTTTCCATTGAATCGTAACTTTGGTGGCATGCATAACATGGGTTGTTAACACCTTCTGTTTTGGTGTAACACTGGGGAGGAATAACCGATTCAGGGTTATACACTTCATCGTGTTCAATATATGCCAGAGCGGGAATAGCATCGCCTTCTTGATAAGGATAAGCGTGGGTGCTGTCGGTCTTTTCGTGAGTAGAAGTAGGCAGTTGTGTGTCAACTGTAAAGCTTGTTGAGTTTTGCTCATAGTTTGACTGATTGTTCACGTCAGTACCCGTGTTATCAGTGCATCCTGCACCGATAAGTAGTGAAAGCAGAATGCCTACACCTGAAGTTATTTTTAACATTTTCATAATCGTCACAACGGAAAAATCCGGGTACGTAGGGCCTGTTGACCTTTGTTGTACACCAAAGGTTAACAGGCCCTAGGTACCCGGAGTATTTTTAAATTAAAAAGAAAACTTACTTATCTGCTGGCTCATACATCCACAGCGTATTGTTTTCTTGGAAACCGTCTTCACCGATCAGAATACGGCCGTCGTTCATCACCACTACGTTATCTGGTTGAGAAAGCTGTTCAACGTCACAACGCTCGGCGCCAGTTAGGCTTGAACGGTACGTACCGCCCATCACCACAGGTTCAATACGAGAGATGTTATAGCCTTCTTCAAGCTTGGCACGATAAACGCCACCACAGTCTTTAACGCGGGCTGAAAGCTGCATATCGCCTTCACCGTCAATCATTGTGTTGTCGATATCAGCGATGCCGATGTAAAGGTATGCATTCTGTACCACTTCACCTTCGATAGTATCTACACCTTCAACCGCTTCCTTTGCGCGTTTCTGGTTGATTGAGATACCTTCCAGTTTTCTCCACTCTGCGGTAGCCCCTTTAAGACGGGCCGCTGCACGACTCTCTAAGAACGCTACGCGGTTATCCATTGGCTGTCCTGCTGTTACGCTAGAGCCACCTTCCTCTACCGTTGGATAGGTCGCATCGCCATCAGCCCATGCTTGAACGTCGGCCATAGTAATGTAAGAACTTTGTCCATCCACGTAATCGTCGGTACCAATACCATTGTATTCATCAATCCACGCGCGAATAGTCAGGTTATCACCGCTAGCTAATTCCACCCATTCAACCGCAAAACCAGTTGTCGCAGGATCATTCTGACCTGCGTCCTGAGTGAGCTTAGCGCCGTAAAGTGTACCTGCCGATAAGTCTTCAGCTGTGTCTGCGACAAACTTAAACAGTACGCCACCCGTATCATCTTGAGAAAGGTAAACCGTTTTGCCGTCAGGCATGACCGTTGAGTTCTCATGCTCGTAACGGCCCATGGCGAAATGCTTAACAATAACCGGCTCATCAGCCAACGGCTCTGTTACTTCCGCAATGTAGCCATAGTTGTACGGGTTTGGCGCATCTGGCGCCGTCATTTGCCACATACGACCTAAGCGCGCATCTGTAGAAACGGCCTCTGGGTTATTCCAGCTTGGTGATGTTGTCGTATCCACCGCCGAATCAACCACCCACTCTTCTGAAGTAAGCGGTGTACCCCAAGGTGACATTGAACCAAAGCAGTTTGCCGCCGTTCCCCATACTGGTGAGAAATCCAGCATCATGGCTTCAGTTACTTCCCACATACCAAACTCGTCTTTTTCAACTTTCATGCGGCTCATACCGCCAGGAAGTTCTTCCCAGTTCGAGAAAAGGTAACCTTCGCCTTCGGCGGTTGAGATAAAGCCGTTAAAATCAGGCATGTCATTTTCAAGAACCAACTCTTCGCCATCCAACGTGTAGATGTGACCTAAGCCTTCTGGTAGGTCAGTACCGAAAGTGTCGCCCGTTTGTCCGAGTACTTGATATTGACCAATGGCAGAAACCACCAGCTCTTTTTCTTCATCTGAGCTTGGTACAGGTGAATTTGGTAATGTTACTGGCAGATTGTTGAAGTTAGCACCTGCAAGCACGCCCACTGTACCGGTGTTGATAGGCATTGCATTTACACTGGTTGTCGCCGCATTAGTGCCAGACGGGTGCTGAACGTTAAAAAATAAATCGCCTTCGTCCGTTAAGAATATACCGGTCACTTCTGCACCAAGTGGAACCGTAGCGATACGTGTTAGCGTACCTGCACTATCACCTTGAGGACCTTGGTCGCCCACCGGGCCCTGATCTCCTACTGGGCCTTGCTCACCTACAGGGCCTTGTACACCGTCTTCGCCATCGTCACCTTCCAGTGAACAGGCAGTCATCCCTAGTGTTACAGCCAGTGCTATCGCTGAATACTTAATTCCACGAAGAGTTTCGCTTTTCATTATAGTTCCTTGCTTATACTTGTTTTCGATGTTGAGTGGAGGTAAGCAGAAGACTCACCTCAGTAAACGGTCTTAGCGGGCGAAAGTCTGGAGGACATTTGTGACATTCCGGTGACAGTGAATTGACACCAAAATGAAGCTTTATTGACACAAGGGTCTGAAAAAACGAATAAAACAAATGCGAAGATTTACGAAGGCGCTGTAATCATTGGGATTATTGAATGCTCAATCAAGAAAACCTAAACCACTCAGTCAGTTTATGAATTTTTTGTTTCACAATACTGGTCAGAGCTTTGTGCCCGTGAACACAAAAGGACATAACTGCTTGAAAGTTGGATGGGCTAAAATGGAAAAAGAGGGTAGTTGGAGAAGGCAATTAGAGAAAGACATAATATAAGCTAACGGGCTACGCATTTCGCTACGGCCCGCTAGCCTTGTCGCTAAGTATTACTTAGTTTAAGACGGTAAGAGGATGATTATACATCTTTAATTTATTAACCAGATAATCTTCAAACTGCTTTGCAGTTTGTACATCACTACTGCGCTCAGGCCAAACCGCGAGAATTTTATAATCTAAAGCGGTTAAAGGTTTGAACAATACAAGGTGGTCATGTTCACCTTCGAATACCTTTTCGACCTGATCTAATCGATAAACAACGGCCAATCCTAAGTTGTCATTATCTGCCAAGATACTTTGCGTTCCCCAAGTCGCTACAACGCCCCACTCACCACGCTCGGCTTTAATCACCTGCATTCCATCATGCGCCACTAGACCTGCGACAATATTATCCGATGGCTCTGATACAGAAACGCTGATGTGGGTGGTGGGGTCAAACGCATCAATTCGATAGTGCGTGGTAACGTCGATGCTGTCCGCTTTCGCATCAGACGATGACCACCCTTCGTAGCCAACCTCGAACTCAGCCCGCAACTGAGAATTCGAGACTAATTGGTATTGCGTATTCTCTACATGCTGAAAGTGCATAACTGTCTGCGTTGAGGAGTCTTGGGTTTCTTGTTCTGTTAATCGACCTAGCGCACCCACGCCCAACGATTTACCAACTTTAAGCGCGTCTCCACCCCACGAAGATAAATTATGATAGCTATCGTAGCCGTCTTGCCCCACCTCAGGTAATACTACACTGTCGTTCGCTTTAACAAAGACATCAATAGCGTTACGCCAATCAAGATAAAGGCGATAGCCCATTTGATCAGACTCCCAGCCTGGTCCTTCGTAACGCAAAAAGTAAGAATGATCGGTCAATTGCGGAGGCGATGTGAATGAGGTAACTTCTTCAAAAGAAAAACCCTCAGCGCTATATACTGCGTCTTGCCACTCTCCTCCTGTTCTTACGGAAAGTTCAGCGTGCGCCCGGTCTTTAAGGTTAACATTCGTAGCTTGCTCAGGTGGCATAAGTTCCAATGACGCACTACTTCCTGGCGCAATGGATGCTGCACCTAGTAACACCGCTTGCCCTTCGCTATTCTCTATCCATTCTGACGGATATTGCTTTAACTTCCACCCCGAATATTGCGGGGGCAGAGATACTTCGAAAATTTGATCGCCGCTACCTCCGTCTGCCGAATTTTTGACCTTAACAGACAAAGCCGAATTTATATCCCCTTGTGAGCAACTTGCCAATAATGGCACCAAAATTAGACCTATCTTACTAAATTTCATCACTTTTATGCTCTCCATCGGTTGTTAACGCATTTAACTAATTAACGATATTTATAAACAATATATTGACAAATGCCACCGGTGGCAATTATTTTAAATTTTGTTAACGAGATTTTTCAATTTAGTATGTCGATAAAATTCGTCATACCCATGAACCATTTAGTGAAAGGTAAATTACATGGTCAACTTTAGCCTAGAAGGTAAAACCGCATTAGTGACCGGAGCAAGTCGAGGTATAGGCCAAGCGCTTGCTTTAGCACTCGCCACTTCTGGCGCCTTCGTCATCTGCGCCAGTTCTCGACCAGGTGGATGTGACGAGACACTACGTAAAATTCAAAGTGAAGGTGGTCAAGCCATGGCATTAGATGCCGACCTCGCTGATGCCGACGCGGTAGTTAAACTTGCTGAAGATGCGTTAAGCATTAAAGGACACATCGACATCTTGCTGAATAACGGCGGCACTATTTTCAGAGCACCAGCAACCGACTTTCCTTTTGACGAGTGGAAAAACGTGCTTGCTGTCAACATCGATTCAGCTTTCCTACTTAGCCAAACTATTGGCAAGACGATGGTAGAACGGGGACAAGGCAAAATCATCAATATTGCATCAATGTTAAGTTATACAGGTGGCATCACCGTTCCTGCCTACACCGCGAGTAAACACGCCATTGCGGGTCTTACGAAAGCGCTAGCAAACGAATGGGGCCAATATAATGTGCAGGTGAACGCAATTGCGCCAGGTTACATCAAAACCGATAACACCCAAGCACTGCAAGATGATGAAACGCGCAGTGCTGAAATTTGTGCCCGCATTCCAGCTAATCGCTGGGGGGAAAGTGATGATTTAGCAGGTGCGGCGGTATTTCTTGCGAGCGCAGCAAGCAATTACGTAAACGGCCATATCCTTGCTGTCGACGGCGGCTTTCTAGCACGTTAATTAACGAACGGGGGATACAGCCATGAGCGACAAAAAAAGCATGAGCGATAGAAAAGACATGAGCAAGAAAATAGACACCCGATATGCTATCGGTCGTAAAGAGGCCAATGCTTACAACACGCAAGAATTGCGTGACGCGTTTTTAGTCGACACCCTAATGACACAAGGTGAAGTCGTATGGATATACACCCACTACGAACGCTTTATGCTTGGAAGTGCCGTACCGACAACGTCAGCGCTAACGCTAGAAACCATTGAAGATCAGTTAAAGATGCCGTTCTTTACCGCCCGTCGCGAAGTCGGTGTAATTAATATCGGCGGGCCTGGAACCATTACTGTTTCAGGTACCACTTATCACCTAGATAATGAAGAGGCCTTGTACATCGGACAAGGCAATGAAGAAGTCATTTTTGAGTCGGACAATGCGTCCAATCCTGCCAAATATTACTTAAACTCGGCGCCGGCTCACCACGCCTATCCCTGCAAAAAAATAGGCAGCACAGATGCAAACATCCTTCACTTAGGCAGTCAGGAAACCTCCAACAAGCGTGATATCAAACAGTTACTTATCAATACTGTTGTCGATACTTGTCAGCTTCAAATGGGACTAACGCGTCTGCACACAGGCTCCGTCTGGAACACCATGCCAGCTCATCAACATGACCGACGCAATGAAGTGTACTTTTACTTTGATATGGATAGCGAAAGCCGCGTATGTCACTTCATGGGCGAACCTCACGAAACTCGCCATATTTTTGTAGCAAATGAAGAAGCCGTGGTATCGCCACCTTGGTCCATTCATTGTGGTGTAGGTACTGGAAGCTATGCATTTATCTGGGGAATGGCAGGTGAAAACCTGGATTACGATGATATGGATAAGTTTCCGCCTTCACAGTTGCGTTAAGCAGCCCTGCTCTAATTAGGTGTAATGATTATGTTGCGGTATATAAAACTCACACTGTCAGCCACGGCCCTGTTGCTAACCTCGGCGTGTTCGCAAAATGAACTGCAAGGCGAAGTCACCGTATTGCGCTTGGGGCATACGTTGGACACTCAACACTCAGTACATAAAGCAATGGAATATCTTGGAGAGCGCCTAGATTACTATTCTGACGGTACAATGAGTGTGGTTATTTACCCGAGCAGCCAGCTGGGAACCGAGAGGGAGATGGTAGAACTGCTGCAGATTGGCTCACTCGCCATGACTAAGGTGTCGGCAAGTCCTTTGGAAGGGTTTGCTCCCGAAATGAAGATTTTTAGCATTCCTTACATTTTCCGCGATAACGAACACTTCTGGCGTGTATTAAACAGCGATTTAGGCGATGAGTTGCTATCTGGTGTTGAAGACTTCCGACTTAAAGGTCTCGGCTATTACGATGCGGGAAGCCGTAGTTTTTACACCAACGATAAACCAATAGAAACACCAAGCGATCTGAACGGGCTCAAAATTCGCGTATTGAACAGCCCTACTGCAGTAGCAACAGTTCGCGCACTTGGAGGAGCTGCAACCCCCGTTGCCTGGGGAGAACTGTACACTGCGCTTCAGCAAGGCGTTGTAGACGGCGCAGAGAATAACCCGCCCAGCTACTACCTTTCACGTCATTATGAAATTGCCCGTTACTACAGTCTTGACGAGCATACCAGTGTTCCAGACGTCATGCTGGCATCGCTGCCGGTATGGGAAAGTTTGAATGAACAGCAGCGAACGTGGCTAACCAAAGCAATGGAAGACTCTGTTGAATACCAACGCGAACTTTGGAAAACATCTACGCAAGCCTCTTTAGAAAAGGTAAAAGCCGAAGGCGTCACAGTTATTACGCCTGATAAAGCGCCTTTCGTCGAAGCGGTAAAGCCTTTTCATAAGAGCTTTGAAGACACGCCAATTGGCGACTTAATTACGCAAATAAAAGCGATGTAACAATGACAATAATACGCCTCATCGATAAAGCCTTAGCCGGCACCCTTATTATTGCCATGGTAAGTATTTTACTTACCGTAATTTGGCAAGTGGTCTCACGTTACGTACTTAAAGACCCCGCTTCGGTCACCGAAGAGTTGTCTAGGTTCATACTTATTTGGATAGGCATCTTAGGTGCGGCCTACGCCTATCGCCAAAACGCGCATTTGGGATTCAACTTAATTGTTGAGCGTCAGTCTCGTAAAGTGAAACGCCTTCTACTTACCTGCGTTGAAGTCATTGTCATTATCTTCTGTGTTTTGGTGATGGTTTACGGCGGCGCTGAACTAGTGTCTCTTACATTAGAGCTAGAGCAAATCTCAGCAGCGCTAGGTGTGAAAATGGGCTTTATCTATAGCGTGCTTCCCTTATCTGGAGGCCTTATCATTGCCTATGCACTGGTTAACATTACTGCACTTTGGCGAAACAACAATAAGGAGTCAGCGTAATGGAACTGACCGGTATTATCTTAGTCGTCGCCTTTTTTGTACTCCTTCTTTTAAATGTTCCTATTTCAATCAGCATTGGTGTAGCCACGCTGCTTGCTATGGTAATGAGCATGGACATTGCTCCGGCTACCATTACTATTGCCCAGCGTATGGCAGGTGGTCTGAATAGCTTTGCGCTCTTGGCAATCCCATTTTTTGTTTTATCTGGCCTTATCATGGGACGCGGCGGGATAGCCAAGCGATTAATTGAATGTGCAATGGCGCTTATTGGTGCGCTTCCCGGTGGTTTAGCCTTGGTGAACGTCGTTTCCTGCATGCTTTTTGGTGCAATTTCAGGGTCTGCGGTAGCGACTACGTCTGCTATTGGCAGCTTCATGTTGCCCGAAATGAAAAAAGCGGGCTACGAGCCGAATTTTAGCGCAGCGGTCACTGCCGCTGCATCAACTACGGGAATGTTAATTCCACCAAGTAATATCTTAATTGTATACGCAATCGCTAGCGGTGGCGTATCCATCGCCGCCCTTTTTATGGCTGGCTATATTCCAGGAATTATGGTGGGTCTAGCGCTCATGCTGGTGTGCTTTATCTACGCAAAAATGAAGGGATACCCCCTATCGCCGCGACTTCCTATTAAAGTAGTTGTCGAAAAAACTATCGCAGCACTCCCTTCCCTATTCCTCATATTCTTAGTGATTGGCGGCATTGTGGGCGGCGTTTTTACCGCTACCGAAGCTGGTGCCATTGCGGTGGTTTACTCATTGCTGTTAGCTGTGGTGTTTTATAAAGAAGTGGATGCGAAAGCCCTACCTGATATTTTCTTGAAGGCGGCAGAAACGACGGCAATTGTAATGCTGCTTATCGCGGCCTCAACGGCGATGTCTTGGCTATTGTCGTTTGAGAACATTCCGCAAACCTTAAGTAACGCACTGTTGTCGATAAGCGATAACCCATTACTTATTCTTCTCTTAATCAACCTATTGCTTATCGTAGTTGGTGCATTCTTGGATATGACACCTGCCGTACTTATTTTTACGCCCATATTTTTGCCGGTGGCCTTAGAACTTGGAATGAGCGAACTGCAATTCGGCATCATGCTCGTACTCAACCTGTCTATTGGATTGTGCTCACCGCCCGTCGGCGCCGTACTTTTCATTACCTGTGCCATTGCCAAAACCAAACTTGAGAACATCATTCGACCGCTCATACCTTTATATGTGGCTATGTTTGTCGTTCTTATGCTAGTTACGTATGTCGCATGGTTCAGCGAAGCGCTACCACGAGCACTAGGATTTTAGTAAGGTAGAATCATCAAAACTGAAAAGTGTGGTCAGGCGGAGTTTGATCACACGAACTTTCACTTTTAAGTAACAAAAACATATTGCCCGTATTTGTATGGTAATATCGGAAGTAACGACATAATAGCGCGGAAAAACAGAGAATTATGAACAAGCGCCCGACTATCAATGATGTTGCAGCCCTAGCAGGTGTATCAAAACGTACCGTGTCACGCGTCATTAACGGTGCGACCAATGTGGGAAAAGCAACACGTGAGCGCATTGAAGCGGTCATTCAAGAAACGGGGTTTGCCCCTGACAAGCAAGCGCGTGGTTTAAGTACTAGCCGCTCTTACTTGATAGGCTTGATTTATGACAACCCCGATGCCTTGTATATAGACCAAGTACAAAGAGGCGTGTTAAGCATATGTTCTCAAAAGGGTTATGAGTTAGTTGTACACCCTTGTAGTTATAATGCCGAAGGTTTTGTAGAAGACTGTATTAACTTTGTACGTCGTTCAAACATAGATGGTGTCATTATATTGCCACCGGTATCCGAATCGAAGTTATTAGCCGACGCGCTGCAACAAAAGAGCATTAACTATGTGCGAATGGCGTCAGTAGATTTAGATGACCATCAAAATATCGTAGTGAGTGACGACAGAGCTGCTTTAAGTGATTTAGCGCGCTATATGGTTTCACTAGGTCATAAAGACATTGGTATCATCAGCGGTCCGCAACAGTATTATTCCTCAAAAGAGCGTTTGGAAGGCTTTGTTGAAACGCTTAACGGCCTAGGTGTCGATGTACCTAAAAACAGGGTAATTGAGGGTAAAAACAGCTTCGAAAGCGGTATAGAATGCGCACGTCAATTGCTTATTCAGTCACCACGAGTTAAAGCTATTTTTGCAAACAACGATGAAATGGCAGCAGGCGTATTGAAAGTGGCTCATGAAATGGGAATAACCGTACCTGACGAACTATCCGTCGCGGGGTTCGATGACAACCTACTTGCTGCCCGTGTAATCCCTGCCCTTACTACTGTTCAACGTCCCGTTGGCGATATGGCAGCTATTGCAGCGCGTAAAATCATCGCGCACATCGAAGGCAGTGAAGTTAGTGAAACCGAAACGTATCTGGTCAAACCTCACCTAATTATTCGCGATTCAATCAAAAAAGTGTGATTTTTTACAATGAAGTGTTGCTAACACTTCTTTTTCGACCTATTATGCCACCGGTGGCACGACAATAAAAAAGAATGTTAAAAATAAACAATTTGTAAACAGAGCGTAAAAAGCAACGTTTTCTAATCTATCGCTCTTTTTAAATACACAGTGCTTATTAAACAACGCTTAGCAGTTAAATAAGCCGTAAAGATAAAGCAGGACTTGTAATGGACGTTAAAACACAACTAGTTAAAGTGCATAATAACGATAACGTTGCGGTTGCAACCTGCCCTATCGTGGCTGGCACTTACATCGCTGAATATGACATTACAGTTAGCCAAGACATTCCTGCTGGCCATAAAGTTGCCTTAGTTACCCTGTCAGACGGTGGCGACATCGTAAAATATGGTTTCAGCATTGGTGCTGCAACAAGCCAAATTAATGCTGGTGAACATGTTCACAGCCATAACGCAAAGACTAAGTTAAAAGGCACTGAACAATACGTTTACGCGCCGTCAAATACCGCTTCAAAACAAAACCATCTTACTTCTGGGTTACAGTTCATGGGCTACAGAAGAGAAAATGGAAAAGTGGGTATTCGCAATGAAGTATGGATCATCAATACCGTAGGCTGCGTAAATCGAACAGCAGACCGTATTGCCAACGAATGTAATCGCCGTTTCGCTAGCGAGTGCGACGGGTTCCGCGCATTTACCCACCCTTTTGGCTGTTCTCAGCTGGGCGATGATTTAGATGACACGCGCACTATCTTAGCCTCTCTCGCATCTCACCCGAACGCTGGTGCGGTGTTAATTGTAGGCTTGGGTTGCGAAAACAATCAGCTTAAGAGTTTACTGCCTCACGTTGATAAACCGGCAAATCGGGTTCGCTTCTACAACGCACAAGAAGTGGTAGATGAGTTAGAAGAAGGCGTCAATGCGGTTTATGACTTGTTAAAAGTAATGGCTAATGACAAACGTGAGCCTATCGACGCTAGCGAATTAACGTTGGGCATGAAGTGTGGTGGTAGCGACGCTTTTAGCGGTATTACTGCCAACCCAACAGTAGGGCGTGTTACCGATTTAATGTGTAATCTAGGTGGCTCGGTCATTTTAACCGAAACGCCAGAAATGTTTGGTGCCGAACAGCTCTTAATGAATCGCGCTAAAAACAAAGACGTATTTGCGGCGTTTAACTCGCTGATTGATGAGTTTAAGAACTACTTTATCGCCCACAACCAACCTATTTACGAAAACCCGTCTCCAGGCAATAAGGCAGGCGGTTTAACCACGCTAGAGGAAAAGTCTCTCGGCGCGGTTCAAAAAGGTGGAACGTCTACTATTCAGTCCATCTTGCAGTATGGCGAGCCCAAGCAAGATAAAGGCTTAAGTTTATTACAAGCACCTGGTAACGATGCCGTTAGTTCAACGGCGTTGGCAGCATCGGGGGCACATATCGTTTTATTCACCACAGGCCGAGGCACGCCCCTTGGTTTTCCTGTACCCACAGTCAAGATATCGTCAAATTCAGATATCGCTAATAAGAAGCCACATTGGATAGATTTTAACGCTGGACAAGTTCTGGAAGGCGTATCTATCGATAAGTGTGCCGAAGCGCTACTCCAACATTGTTTGGCAGTGGCATCTGGTCAACAAACCTGCAACGAGAAGAATGGCAGCCATGAGATTGCTATTTGGAAACGTGGCGTCACCCTCTAAAAGAGAGCGTTATGGAATCGATATTATTACATGAAGATAGACTTTTTCCTGCCGATGAAGCAACCCGAAGTGTTGCAAAGGCGCTGTATAAGGAAATTCGAGATCTCCCTATCATAAGTCCACATGGCCATACTGACCCACGTTGGTTTGCACAAAACAATAATTTCACCAATGCAACCGAGTTGTTTATCACCCCTGATCACTATGTGTTCAGAATGCTGTATAGCCAAGGTATTAAATTAACCGATATTGGTGTGCCACGTTGGGACGGCGGCGAAACGGAAAAGGATCCACGTAAAATCTGGAAACTTCTGGCAGATAACTATCATCTATTTGCTGCCACACCATCGCGTTTGTGGTTAGACACTGTATTTCACGATGTATTTGGTTTGCGAGAGATGTTGTGTAGCGACAACGCAACGCATTATTACGACCACATCACTGCGCAGCTTCAAGGGGATGACTTTAAACCCCGTGCACTGATGGACCGCTTCAATATTGAAGTGATTGCTACCACCGAAGGCGCGCTTGATGCCCTTCCCCATCACGCAGCGATTAAAGATACACCGTGGGCAAAGCGGGTTATCACCACCTTTAGACCTGATGATGTAGTCGATGCTTCACGCGAAGATATTGTTTCAAACATTGAGAAACTTGGTGAGCTCACCGGTGAAGACACTGCAACCTGGCAGGGCTACCTGAACGCAATTCGTGCACGACGTGCCGTCTTTAGAGAACACGGTGCAACAGCAACAGATCACGGACACCCAACGGCGAACACAGCTGATTTAAGTGAAGCTGAGTGTATTGCTTTATTCGATAAAGTAAGAAGTGGAAACAGTAACCCTGAAGAGCAAGAGCTATTTAGAGCGCAAATGCTTACCGAATTAGCGGGAATGAGTGTAGAAGACGGCATGGTGATGCAAATTCACCCTGGTTCGTTTAGAAACCACAACAGTCAGCTCTTTACACAGTTTGGTCGCGATAAAGGCCACGACATTCCAATGCAAACAGATTTTGTTAAAGCGCTTCGCCCGTTACTCGGTAAATACGGTAACGAGCCTAACCTCGACATTATTCTATTTACATTAGATGAAACCACGTACAGCCGTGAATTAGCACCACTTGCAGGTCACTACCCTTGCCTGAAACTTGGTCCTTCTTGGTGGTTCCACGATAGCCCTGAAGGCATGTTGCGCTTTAGACATCAAGTGACAGAAACCGCAGGTTTCTTCAATACTGTTGGTTTTAATGACGATACGCGCGCGTTCTTGTCTATTCCTGCACGTCACGATGTTGCCAGACGCATTGATTGTCGCTTCCTTGCACAGTTAGTTGTGGAGCACCGCATCAGTGAAACAGAAGCGGCCAGCATTGCAAGAAAACTAACTTATGATTTTGCTAAACAAGCGTACAAACTGGGGTAATCATGACAAAGCCGTTATCAATTGCAACGCTACCTCTTTTAAGTGACAGCGTAAGTAAACCAAATTACGATCTGGAAGCAACCGGTTGTGGCATTGTGCATATTGGTCCAGGCGCCTTTCACCGTGCGCACCAAGCGTATTATACCGAAATGGCGCTGGCTTATGGCGGTGACTGGCGCATTCACGGTGTGTCAATGCGCAGCGCATCTCTTAAAGAAGCGTTGAGTACACAAGATAATCTCTATGCGTTGTGTATTGTTGATAACGAGCCTGAAACCCACATTATCGGCGCAATTAAAACCCTTTCTACACTAGCACATGATCGTGAAGACATTGTTGCTGCGCTGGTAAACAAGCAAACTAAAATTGTGATGCTTACCGTGACAGAAAAGGGCTATTGCCTTAATGCGCAAGGTCATCTAGATACTGATCATCCGGATATTAAAGCTGATTTAGTCACGCCAGAAACACCGGTAAGTGCAGTTGGCCTAATTGTGCAAGCGCTAGCACAACGTAAGCAGGCAGGCTATGCAGATATTACCATTATCAGCTGTGACAACGTGTCAGACAACGGTAAAAAGCTGCAAAAAGCGGTGACCGAGTTCGCCAATAAAACGGACGAATCACTCGGCCAATGGATCAGCGAGAACATCGCCTTCCCCTGCACTATGGTTGACAGTATTACGCCGGCAACTGAAGACAGCTTTAAAGCCAACGTTGCCGCTGAGCTGGGCTTAACTGACAACTGGCCTATTCAGCGTGAGGCTTTTACGCAATGGGTGGTTGAAGATAATTTTTCTGGCCCACGACCTGCTTGGGATAAAGTTGGCGTTACTTTTACTCATGATGTGAGCTTCTTTGAGAAAGCTAAGCTTCGCATTCTAAACGGCACACATTCAACACTGGCCTACATAGGGTTATTGCTTGGCAAGGAAACCGTATTCGACGCAATGCGTACCCCAGCCATAAAGCAACTGATTCAAACCATGTTAAAAGAAGAAATTGTTCCGTCTCTATCCAGTGATAACGAGAATGCCGATAGCGGAACACAAGACTTCGATCTGAACGCTTACGCACAAGACATTGTTAAGCGCTATGAGAATAAGCATATTCGCCACCTGTTGTCGCAAATTGCTTGGGATGGATCACAGAAAATCCCATTTCGAATTCTCGACACAGTACGCGATAACCTAAAAGCAAAACGAAATATTGATTTGCTCTGCAGTGCCGTTGCGGCCTGGTGCCTATTTGTAAACAACAAGGCACGTTTAAACGAAACTATCACCGACCCGCTAGATAGTATGTTAAGGGCCACAGCAAAATCGGTAGACTTTCAGGCAATAGAACTTGCTAAAAAATTGCTATCTCTTGAAACCATGTTCGCTGAACTGTCGGTAAACACTACGTTCAAAGAAAAAGTGCTCGAAAAAGTTAATCAGCTGCTTAGCATTTTATCGCACGAAAACAGCAACGAAGGTCAGCAAGGTTCTGCTCCCACTACGTTAACAGAAAGTTCGCTAGATTCACTAAAAGGAACCGCGTGATGAAAAGTACCTTTTCCATGCTTAAAGGCGCCCCATTACTCCCTATTATTCAGCCTAAATCTGTTGACGAGGGGCTTCACCTAGCAGAAGCAATTGCAAATAGCGGCCTGTGCAACATAGAAGTAGTGAAACGCAGCGACGCAGCATTTGAAGCCCTGTCAGCGATTAGAAAACAGTTTCCTGAACTCGTTGTGGGCATGGGCACATTGTTAAATCGCAACCACGTATTTGAAGCGTTGGATGCAGGCGCGCAATTTTTGATAACGCCCACAAGCTCAGAGACATTGCTCGATACACTGATTGCGTCTAATGCACCCTTTTTGCCGGGCGTCGCTACGCCTGCCGATATTCTTTTGGCGCACCAAAAAGGCATTCGCGAAATGAAGTTCTTTCCTGCGAGTCTTAGCGGCGGAACACCTTTTCTTAAAGCGATTTCAAGCGTATTTAGCGATGTTTCCTTCTGCCCTACCGGCGGCATTAATGGCGACAACGCGAATGAGTATCTCTCGCTTGGCAATGTAAGAGCAGTAGGCGGTACATGGATGATGCCGAAGGCAGCCATTGAAGCAAAAAATTGGCAAGCTATAACTTTGGAATGTCAGCAAAGCCTAACATTGTTTGATGAGGCTGCGGCATGAGCATAGTTGATACCAACCAAAGAATGGTTATTTTTGGCGAGTGCATGGTAGAGCTTAGAAGCACTCAGCGTGAGTCATCAGTTAGTACGCGCGATGAAAACACAGATAATAATCTGATGGCGAAAAGCTTTGCTGGCGACACGTACAACACTGCGGTTTATTTAAAACGCTGCTTGCCTTCATCTTCCATTAGTTACTTAACGGCGATCGGCGCAGACTTTTTAAGCGATGAGCTGCTGTTTAAAATGGGTGAGCACGAAATTAACACTGATTTAGTGTTTCGCTCGTCGTCGCGTAACCTTGGCCTGTATATGATCCGCAACGACAACGAAGGTGAAAGAACCTTTGCATATTGGCGTAACCAATCTGCAGCAACACAGACGCTCAACATTATGAAGGGCGCTGAATTTGCTTGTGACTGGTTTTATTTGAGCGGTATTTCTATTGCCATTTTAGATGATGAACAGCGCGCTACACTTTTCGAACTGATTTCGTCCCTCAAGGCCAAAGGAAGTAAGATTGCCTTTGATCCTAATTATCGAGCTCGCCTTTGGTCATCTCAAGAAGATGCCAAATACTGGACGGGTAAGGCATATGCTGAAGCAGACTTGGCGTTCCCAGGTGCAGACGACCATTTAATGCTGTTTGGCCACACTAATGCTGATGAAATATTTAGCTATTTAGCCGACAAACAGATTGAAGAAATCGTGATGAAAAACGGGGCGGTTGGCGTTCATATACTCCGTCAACAAGAACAATGTATTGTGCCTGTTGAGCGTGTTGAACAGGTGGTTGATACAACGGCTGCTGGCGATGCATTTAATGGCGGTTATATGGCCGCTCGACTTGCAGGTAGAAAGCCTGTCGAGAGCGCGAGCTATGGGGCAAAAGTGGCAGCGACTGTGATTACCTACCCCGGTGCCATTATATCAGGCGATGCCTTCACTAATCACATACCGTCGCTATAGTCGGTATGTGACATTCCTCTTTCTTTTCTCTTCTATTTCCTGCCATTGTAACCATAAGCAAGCACGCTAATTAAAATAAAGGCGATCCCCCAATAAAAAGACGCGGCACGCCCGCAATAACGCGCCACTTCATTTTTATGCGAGCTTACAACGTGTCTCGATATACGTATTTTGCCAGTGGGTGCGCTGTCGCTTTTAGCTGTCGCACGAATATTTGCGCCATTTTCGCCGCGCCCACAACGTTCAAGTGAGTGTCGTCCGTTTTGCCTTCAGGGTAGCGCGCATAAAGGTCGGCGGGCACCTTAATGAAGTAATGGTTGCTGTTAGGCTCGCCTACCTGTGCAAGAAAATCGCAAGTTAAAGCGTTCATAGGAATAAATGGCACGCTATTTTGTGCTGCCACTTTCTTCGCTGCATCGGCATACGCCAGCAACGTCCGTTTTAATACACCTTCCTCAGTGAAATGACGCCTGCAAATACTACTTGCGATAATCACTGATGCCCCTTTTGCTTCAACATCCTGAACAAACTGATTCAAGTAAGCTGGATAAGCATTTTCCGGGTCGGCATAGCGAGCAGGATCCGACTGTTTTTGATCGTTATGACCAAACTGAATAGCCACAAAATCACCTTCAGACAGATCGGATAACAGAAGCTGCCAGCGTCCCTCATCTACAAATCGCTTTGTGCTTCTGCCGTTAGCCGCGTGGTTTTTAATATTAAGATTAGGCAGCATGAATTCAGGAAGCAATTGCCCCCACCCACGTTCTGGATATGACAACATAGGCTTGTCTGACATGGTTGAGTCGCCGACTAGATGTAGGGTAACCGGCTTTTTGTAGGATGGAGCTTTTACAGCCTCTTCACTGCCTTTATTAGTAGCGCTTTGGATTGAAGCACTTTGGGAACCCGAACTGGTAAGTGCATAAGCGCTAGATTGCGCCGCGTAACTAATGTGAAGTGTACTCGTGCCTTGCTGGTCTGCCTCTGCAAAAGTACTCGATACAGCCAAAACGCTTGCAAGACTGAAGCGAAGCGCGTTGAATATTTTCCCTGTGGTGGGTTTACTTGAATTTTTCACACCTTTTCTCCTTTTCAATATTTTTATTGTTGCGATGCAAATTGCTCAAAAAGTGAGATACAGGAGTGCTGAACTCCTCCCGGCCTACACTTTTTGCACATAAAAAAGGCCATCATTACGATGGCCAAACACACCCGTCTTCACGGAACACAACATTTAATTATTATCTCAGGCCGGCCAACATAATTGGTCGGCCTGTTTTTTTACATAGTATAACGAGCGCCCAAGAAGAACTGACGGCCCGTGTGGTTGTACTCACGTACCAAGTTCAAAGAGCCATCACCCGTGGTAAACAAGCGCTCGTACTCATCGGTAAGATTAATGACTTCAAAGGTCAACGTTAGCTCGTCGTTTACGTTATAAAATGACGAGAAATCTACCTGCGTAGGTCCTGTCGTACCGTGCGCAACGTTACCATTGCTGCCAGTAAAGTCTGTCAGGTAATCGTCGCGTTTGTTAACTGACACACGCGCACCGTATTGGTCTGTTTCGTAATACACCGTAAAGTTGTACGATGTTTCACTCATACCTTCGATGTCGTCAGCATTAACGTGCGTATAGTTCGACACGATCCCCATGTTTTCGAACAGTCCTGGTAAGAAACTTAGCGGCTGCTGATAAATTAACTCATAACCGCTCACACTTCTGTCTTCAGCGTTAATTGGACTGCTATGCTCGTATGGAATAGTGCGTGGGTCTAGCGCAATTACAGGGTCGAACTGTGCATCGTTGTCGATAAAGTCGTAGTAAGCACTGTCGACTAAACGCTCTTCTGATGCGCGAACAATCCAGTTATCAATGTCTTTGTAGAACACTGTTGCTGCTAGTAGCGCTTCGTCATCGAAGTACCATTCAACACCAAAGTCAACGTTGTTCGACGTAAACGGATCAAGGAATGGGTTCCCCACGCTCACCGAGCCGTTAATATAATCAAAGCTTGGGTTACCAGGGTTTAATGAGTTCAGGCTTGGACGAGTCATAGACTGTGTTAAGCCAAGGCGAACAACTACGTCATCAGTTGCTTCAAGTGCTAAGTTAACTGCTGGTAAAAAGTTATTGTACTCGTTTTCGATTTGTACCGTTTCGCCTTGAATAAAGCCTTCAGAGGTTGTGGTTGTTTTCACATAACGCACACCGTAATTAGCGCGAAGTAACATGTCGGCAATCTCATAGCTCGTATCAAGCTCAAGATACATTGCTGATGTTTCTTCGCCTACTTGCCAGCTTTGTGCAGAACGCGGTGTCCAAACCACATCTAACAATTGGCTATTAATAGCGTCAAAGTCGGCAACAAGGAACGGGTCAAGAGGGCCATCAAAACCACTTCCGAAATCGTCTACCGGCATAATTTCAGCAAAACCTACTGCCGAGTCTTGATCCGGGAAGCCATTTATTTGCTCTTCACTGTAGGTTACAACACGGTCATTGTAGGCAAAACCAGCCTTAATAGTGACTTCATCACCTAAGTATGTCGCATCAAATTTGACCGTGTCGTTTTCGCGCAATACATCAGTAGCACGTAATCGGCCATCGCTTAGATTATAGTTGCTTGCATCGTTAACATCGTAACCGTAAGTCACTTCTGGCGCGTTGCTGTTATTGCTAAAGTCAAAGCCGTAGCTGGTTTCTTCCAGCAGCGTCATATTGTAACGATATTGCTCTGAACGAGCGTCAGACTCTGCAGTACCTGCCATCATATCAAGTTTAAGGTTTTCACCAATAAACCACTCGCCAGAAATTACAAATTGGCTAAAGTCAGTGGTTGATTCTTGTAAACGGCTTTCAATACGCGATTTGATACCGTCGTACGTACCAGCCAGCACCTGTTGACCATTAGGATGAACAGTAATGGAGGTAGGTGTAATTTCTTCGAATGTACTTCTGAACATGTGGAAGAAGTTATACATGGTACGGGTGTTATCAAGCTTAGACACTAAACCGTCTAGCGTTAGTGTGAAATTATCTGTTGCAGCCCACTGAATTGAACCGGTGAAGCCTACACGCTCTTGATCATTACCAAAGTAGTCAGGTCTAGGTAAACGAGGAGTCCATAAACAATTAATCGGGTCTACCGACTCACCTTCATACTGGCAATCATCTACGTCAGGTGTGCCGTTAACAACCGTGTTTGATGTATCGCCAAAGATGCCACCGCCATCGCGAACTGGAGTAGTCCAACGAACGGTACCAAAACCTTCCTGTCTTACTGTACGCTCTGAGAACGCTGCCGAGAAAAGCACACCGACTTTGTCGTCAGCGAAACGGTTGCTGATCATGAAAGCGGCGCGAGGATCGGTCTCTTCTGTAATGCTGTTATAGCCGCCTTGAAGAGATGAAACGAATTTAAAACCGTCGTAATCAAACGGCTTTGCCGAGTACAGATCAACCGTACCTGCAATGCCGCCTTCTTCCATAGAGGCGGTAGGAGATTTTTGAATATCTACGCGGTTGAACAATTCAGAAGCGAAAATGTTAAAGTCAAAGCCACGTCCACCGTTTACACCGCCACCTGAGTCTGTGCCATCTGTACTTGCTGGCACTTCCATGCCATTAAGTGTTGTGCGGGTAAATGAAGGGCTCAAACCACGCAAAGTAATTTGGCGCCCTTCCCCACCTTCACGAGAAATGGCTACGCCGGGTACACGTTGAATTGACTCAGCAATATTTAAGTCCGGGAATTTACCAATGTCTTGCGCAACAATTGATTCTTTACTGTTAACTGATGTTCGCTTTTCCATCAGTGATTTATTAAGTGATCCACGAAAGCCTGATACTTCAATGACTTCCATATTTTGCGCTTCGGTTTCACTGGCTTGTTCGTCTGTGGCTTCTTGCGCATGAAGATGTGCGCCTGACAACGCTAGCGTAACAAGAACAGCGAGTTGCTTTTTCTTTGGTAACATTGTTGTTTCTCCGGTTTTTATATTTATAAGAGACGCGCATACTGACAAAAGGTGAAGATGCTTTTGAAACGTGTGTGAACTATTCAAATTTACACAAATTCAACATTTATCGTATTTAACCATTTCACTCCCCTTTATGCCACCGGATAACATTTTGGTGATTAATACCGTCAATGCTTTACATTTATCCGATAGCACGTCTTGGCTGTTAAGGAAGCGAAAACGCGTCAATTCTAATTCATTCTCTATAGTGGTCTCGTGAACCACCAAAACCTTGAATGAGAAGAGTTGCAGGGTACAGCTATGTTTTCTAATTAACGCAAAACTTCTCTTCGGCAATAATGTAAACCTCGAAAACAACACTCAAGCTTTACATTTGATTTACATCCTAAACAGTTATGCTACCGGTGGCAACAAATTTGTTGAAAAAATTTACAATAAGTAGAAATTTGATATGCAATGATGAAAAAAGAAGAGACTATAGAAACTTACCAAAGCAGGATGAGAGCTTTAATTAAAACACTTAAATACAGCAACTTATGTCATATTGAACGCTTTTTGAACGCGTAAAATAAAAGTTAAAAAATGTAAATAATTCCGTTGACATATGAGCAAATAAAAACCATTATGCTACCGGTAGCACAGAGTGTATTTACAATGTTATAAAAATAAGGGTTTGTTATGCTAAAAGGTATTCTACGCGCAGCTTCCGTTGTAGCTTGCACGGCGTTTGTTTCTTCCGCTGCTAATGCAAATGATTGGGTACAAATGCCTCTCGACAACACACAATCATGGTCTATGAGAATGATAGAGTCTGAGATGGTGCGTTTCCCAGAAGCTTGGCAAATCGATTGGGATGAGAAGCCACAATGGGATTACGTTCACGGTCTCAACCTCCTTGCCATAACAGAAGTCTATCAAGAGACTAAAGATCCCCGTCTCCTGTCTTATGTAAAAGGTTACTACGACATGTTGGTTCAACAAGACGGAAGTATCAAAACCTATGATATCAATAAGTTTAATATTGATATGGTTAACCCTGGTAAAGTGCTGTTTTTCCTCTATGAAGAAACCGGCAACCCTAAATACAAAAAAGCCGCTGACCTACTTAGAACGCAGCTTACTACTCACCCACGTACCGAGCAAGGTGGCTTTTGGCATAAGAAACGCTATCCAGACCAAATGTGGCTTGATGGCCTATACATGGGGGCCCCCTTCTACGCTGAATACATTGTTAAGTACGGCGATATGAAAGAGCTAGACGACGTATTTTTGCAATTTGAACTCATTGAAGAGCACCTTTACGACGAAAAAACAGGCCTCCCCTTGCATGGCTGGGACGCATCTAAAAAGCAAAAGTGGGCTGATAAAGAAACAGGTCTTTCTCAACATCACTGGTCACGTTCGCTAGGTTGGTATGCTATGGCAATGGTGGATGTGCTAGAAGTTGTTCCTGCCGAACACCCAAAAACACCGTGGCTACAAGGGCGCTTTAAAGCGTTTATCGACGCTGCGCTTGCCTATCAACATAATTCAGGCACCTGGTATCAGGTTACTGACTTGGGAAGCCGTGAAGGAAACTACCTTGAAGCATCAGGTACAGCAATGTTGACCTATGCTATGGCTAAAGGTGCAAGCCTTAAGTTTCTTCCTGAGGAATACAAAGCTCATGCAGAAAAAGGGTTTGCTGGACTTCTTGATCAAATGATTTCGGTTAATCCAGAAACTAACGTTATCAGCCTTGAGCAAGTTTGCGCTGTTGCTGGTCTTGGTGGAAATCCATATAGAGATGGTTCATTCGACTACTACATGAGTGAGCCAATCAGAGCAAACGACGCGAAAGGTGTAGGCCCATTCATTCTGGCTGCACATTATTTGAATAAGTAAAAAGCGCTAAATTGTAAATAAAAGGGGTATATGATGGTCCGACCTAACTCACCGAATGCCAGACGTCACTTCTTAAAGTCTGGTCTCGCCACCACTGTTGCAGCTTCTGGGATGGCTGTAGGTGTTCCTACATTCCTATCCGGATGTGCAAATGTGACCGAAACGGGAAGGACTCAACGCCAGTGGGACGCCGAAGCAAACCTTATTAAAGGGATGATAAAGCGCCCCACCTTTGCAAAGCGCGAAGCTAATGTTACCGACTTTTTAAATGAAAATGGCAGTGACTTTAAGCAAGCGTTACATGCAGCTATCGACCAAGTCGCACGCCAAGGTGGTGGCAAAGTGGTTGTGCCAAAAGGCGACTGGCTATGCAGCGGCCCAATTCACTTACAGTCGAATATAAACTTGCATATTGACGCAGGCGCAACAATTCGATTTTCTACCAACCCTGATGATTACAAACCATACGTTTTTACTCGCTGGGAAGGTATGGAGTTAATGGGTTACTCCCCTCTTATTTATGCTTTTGAGCAAAGTAATATCGCAATTACCGGCAAAGGTACGCTTGACGGTAGCGCGGCGAAAGACAACTGGTGGCCATGGAAAGGTAAGTGGAAGGCTTCAACATGGGGTGACGATCCGGTCGAGAACCAAAAATATACCAGAGACACGCTGCAAGAAATGGTAGAAAACGGGACACCCGTTAGTGACCGCGTTTTTGAAAATAATTACCTGCGCCCTCCGTTTATACAACCTTACCGCTGTGAAAATGTACTTATCGAGGGTGTTACCATCCTGCGCTCTCCATTTTGGTTAGTTAACCCTGTGCTTTGCAAGAACGTCACCGTTAACGACGTGTACTGTAAAAGTTTCGGCCCAAATTCGGACGGGTGCGACCCTGAAAGCTGCACGAACGTTATTATCTCTAACTGTACATTTGATACAGGGGACGATTGCATTGCCATTAAATCTGGACGCAATGCAGACGGCAGAAGGGTCAATGTTCCCTGCAGTAATATCGTCATAGAACATTGCGAGATGAAGGCTGGCCATGGCGGTGTTGTAATCGGCAGTGAAATATCAGGTGGTGTAGAAAATCTCTATGCTCAGTATTGCACCATGAGTAGCCCTGATTTAGACCGCGGCATTAGAATTAAAACCAACAGTATTCGGGGTGGTCACCTAAAAAATCTAAACTATCGCAATATCGATATTGGGACGGTGAAAGACGCTGTTGTCGTGAATTTCTTCTACGAAGAAGGTGATGCCGGTAACTTCCCTCCTCTACTGGAAGATATCACTATAGAGAACTTGAACGTTGCGTCAGCTAACCGGGCCTTTGTGCTTCGCGGGTATGACCATACGCCTATTTCTGGGTTGACGTTGAATAACATAACGATAAAACGTGCGCTTAAAGATGCCGTTATCGAAAACGTAGCGCATCTTTCAATAAACAATGTGTTTATTAATAGCCAACCATTTAACAAGCACGGGCTGTAGAAGAATAAATACTATGGAATTTAATAAAGCACGTGTCAGTCTTAGTTTAGCCTTTGTGTTGCTGGCAGGTATACTTTTTAGTGGATTAAGCGCGGCAATGCCAGCAACGACGGATGTAGTAGTAGCTAAATCACATGACAGTGACGATGACAGTGACGTAAGTAAGGACGCTTTACCTCATTTTAACTCTGTGTCCCAAGCTATTGCTTATATCGCGTCTCACAAGCCACAAAAAGATAAAGTATGGACCGTCTTTATTAACGAAGGCATTTATCGAGAGCGTGTCGTCATAAACGTTGATAATGTTCACTTTGTGGGCCAGTCGCAAGAAACAACGACTATCGTTTTCAATCGGTATGCAGGTCAACAAGTCGCAGAGAATTCTCAAGAAAAATGGGGAACTCGTCGCACTGCCACTGTGGAGATTTTAGGTGATAATATCACTCTGGAAAATATCACTATCACCAATGATTTTGATTATCCCGGTAACGAGGTCAAAGCAAAAGACGACCCTACTCGATTATCAGGTACGCAGGCAGTAGCGCTTAAAACCGATGTAAACTCAGATCGCACTTACCTTAAAAATGTCGCACTCTGGGGTTACCAAGATACCCTCTATTTAAAAGGTGACCGCGCTCTGATTGAAGGCGGAACAATAGCAGGACATATTGACTTTATTTTTGGTGAGGGCACCGCGTTTTTTGAAAGCGTTTCTATTGTTTCCCATACACGTTATTCTGGCGGTGATAGCGAAGGACTAACAGGCTACATTACCGCCCCAAGCACTCATTTACAGCGTCCTTATGGGTTAACGTTCAATAACTGTAGGCTTGAAAGAGAACACGGCGTTCCAGATGAAAGCGTGGCACTGGGAAGGCCTTGGCATCCTACAACCACCTTTTCAGATGGCCGATATGCAAACCCTTACGCTGTAGGTAAAACCACGTTTATCAACACCTATATGGCAGGTCATATCATTCAAAAGCGCTGGACTACTATGGGTGGAACTACGCCATCAGGTACAAAGAGACCATTTAATCCCCACACAGAAGCAAGATTTTCCGAGTACCAATCTCATGGAGAAGGTGCACCTAAAGCAGTCTCCTCACCAGCAATAAACTCTCATTTTCTTAATGATAAAAACGCGGCTTTTTACACTAAAGAGGCGGTATTGCGAGGCTGGGTGCCTAATAACATCCCGAACGATATTAAATAGAGCAACATAAGCGTAAGTAAATTGTTCGGCACATTGCGTAACCACTTGGTATCTATTATCTTTTAGTTATCACTGTGCCACTACTACCCTTATGTCTATACGTGTTCGTTATATCGTTGCGTTATTGCTAACCGCTACACTCGTCACTCTTTCTTTTATTGTTCTGTACGAATTAATCAGTGATCAGAAGAAAGATGCTGAAATTGTCAATATCGCGGGTCAGCAACGCATGCTTTCACAGCGTATTGCGTTGCTCACCTCTACACCAAACATTTGCGAAGACAGTGAAGATCAAAGGTATTTGGCGCAATCGTTAGCACGTTTCAAACAAAATCATCAACAGCTTGTGTCACTCGATAACCTTCCCTCCTCTATCTCTAATACTTACTTTAACGAAGGCCAGCTCGACAACAAAGTAAGCCAATATATAAAAAGCGCCGATCAAATTTTAGATGCAGCACAGTGTCAGCCCACTACGCTTTTAGATATTCAAGCGCTGACATCGCTATTACAACAGCTTGATTATGTCGTCGCGCGGTTCGAGCAAGACGCCACTGCTAGAGTAGATGTGGTTCTTTCGATTGAAGTTTACTTATGGCTAGCCACACTCGCTCTATTATGTATCGAAGCAGCATTCATCTTTTCTCCTATGGAGCGCACCGTTAAACGGTCATTTGCCAAACTAACGAGCTTGAAAGAGCAAGCGGAAAGTTCGGCTGATGAGGCTCGTAGAGCAAGCAAAGCAAAATCAGAGTTTCTTTCAAGCATGAGTCACGAACTTCGCACACCAATGAACGGCCTGTTTGGCATGATCGAGTTGGCCATAGACAACCCTGACAAAAGCAACATCTACCTTAGAAAAGCCAAAACTGCTGGTAGGCAACTCCTTGTGTTAATCAACGATATTCTCGATATATCAAAAATTGAAGCAGGCAAAATCAAAATTGAACAGGCGCCAGTCGACCTATTACAAGTCTTGGACGATGTGGTGTCGTTACAGCGGGTTTACTGCCAAAGAAAAGGTCTTGAATTTCATTACTTAAAAGACCCTGACCTACCTCACGTAATTAAAGGCGATATCACTCGTATTTCGCAAATTCTGCACAACTTGTTAAGTAATGCAATTAAGTTTACTGAACAAGGTTCTGTCACGTTAAAGGTCACCTATACCAAACGCCCGAACGGCAATTATTTAAGCTTCGATGTTATTGATACCGGCATTGGTATCGAGTCATCTAAGCTTGATAATATCTTTAAGAAATTTGAGCAAGCCGACCAATCCACCACCCGCGAGTACGGGGGCACAGGGCTAGGATTAAGTATTGCGAAGCAGTTGGCGAAACTCATGCTCGGCGACATCAATGTAACCTCATTTGTAGGCCAAGGAAGCACCTTCAGTTTTACCATGGCAGCGGAAGAATCTCAGCTGCCCGACATTAACGTTGAACCCAGTGCTAATTTGCGCTGTGCGATAGTTGATGACTTACAAACCAGCCGCGAATATTTTGAGCATGTTGTTACCTCCATGTCGATTGTGCCCCAAAGTTATGATAGTGCAAAAGCCTACCTATCAGACAGCCCACTGGCTTTCGACGTTATTATTCTTGATTTGTCTATGCCAGAGATGAGCGGGGTCGATTTGCTAGAACAGTTGAAGGCGATGAACCCAGATAAATTTCCTAAAATCATTCTTATCTCTGCTGAACTGGAACGACTAGAAGATGAAAATGATGTTTCTGAACTTATCTGGCGTACGCATGCTAAGCCCATTAATCGTCGAGAACTTGAGCATGATTTAGGAAGGTTAATTGAGACAAAACCCGTATCTCATAATGATGTTAAAGAAGGCAATAAGAAGAAACGCATACTGCTAGCTGAAGACAACGAAATCAATGCCGAAATCGTTAAGACTATATTGCAGTCAGAAGGCTATAAGTTCCTACATGTTAAGAACGGAAAAGATGCCGTAGACGTGGGCAAGCGACATCAATTCGACCTTATTTTGATGGACTGCAATATGCCCGTCATGGGAGGAATTGAGGCATCAACAATATTACGCAAAGCATTGGAGGTTGATACACCAATTGTTGCGCTCACTGCAAACGCTTTCGCAGAAGACAAAGAAGAGTGCTTGGCTGCTGGCATGACTGACTTTTTAGCCAAGCCTTTAGACAAAGACACGCTACTGGTTTGTATCAAGAAATATATCGGTTAGCTGCATGTACTAACACTCAACAAGGAGCTGTTTGGCAGGCCACTTCCACATTTTATACGGTATAGGGTTCTTGCTCTGCAATGTACCCTGGCGCGATGGCTAAATTGTCGGTATTCGCAAGGCTCTGCTGATTCCTAAGCCAAAGTTGATACTCTCCGGTACGTAAGCTTGCATGTTTTGTACAATCAACATTCCAACGTCTAAGCAGGTATCCCGCCATGGCAGCCCGTACTTCCAATGTAAGCACGCCTTCTTCCATGGCGTAATCAAGCTCTATTGCGGTGGCATATTTTATATTCTTAGGATGCGGCACAATTTCAAGTGAGATAAGTCGCCCCCACTCTTCATCACAATCTATGCATTCATGGGTTTCAGGTTCTGCTTTAACCGTTACCTTACTAATTCGAGTTAGCACAAAATCTCTAAAACTTTGTGATTTTCTGTCGAATGCGCGAACATGCCAGCGTTGACCGTTGTCAACAATACTGTGAGGCACTAACTCTCTTGCGCCACTGCCGCTTGAAAGCGACGTATAGATTACACTCATCGCCTTTTTGTTCACGATGGCTTGTACCACTTTCGCCACCACAAAAATATCAGGAATATTAAGTGAAGATGCACTTTCAACAGGGAAATGTATGTCACCGATCGCATCAAATCCATCTGATATGTCGTTGGCAAGCTTCACAAGGGTTCGCTTTGCATCGTGTTCAAAAACCGGAATAAAGCTTTCTGTTTGAAAGTAACGTTTTTCCCTTGGATCGTAGACTAAGTTATCAGGGGCGAGCTCTTTGTATAGCGTAAAGTCACGAGAACCAGCCGATAGCCCCACTTCAAAGCGATTTATTAAGTCTTGGCGATGAATAGCCCCTTTAAACAAAAGGCAGAAATCGATATACGCCAGTCGTTGGCGTTGAGAAAAAGAAATGGTTTCTAACATGGTGCGCACTTATTGTATTTTTATTCAGTGTGGTTTATTTAAAGCCGTATGTAAATAGCAATAGAAATAAAAAAGCCCAGCACGTGGCTGGGCTTAAACTTTTAGCCATTAAGGTTTATGACTTCACACGTTTGCGAGCGAAAAACATACCACCTAAAGCCAGAAGCGATAGCGCCAAGGTACCTGGTGCAGGTACTTGGGTAATATCAAAGCTCGCCCCCTTAAATTCGATATCTTGAGGAATGCCCCCACCTAGCGTTCCGCCAAAGCCAACCGAGGCTGAAAGCGGACTAAATGATGCTCTCCCTACTGCATTTGCGATAAACTGCACTGTGTATAGGTCGTTTATCACGTTTTGAAACTGATACCCGATATCGATGCCAGGTCCTTGGAAAGCAAAAGAGCCTACTGTCGCTAAGTTATCCTCAATCAGTGGGAGAAATAACTCTATCACTGGCGATGGCAGAGGTAACCCAAACGGCCCTTCGATTTGCCCAAGTGCACCAAATGGGCCTTGAGACGCTGCACTACCCGCAACATAACTCAGTAACGATGTATCAAAACTAAATACCGTCTCGTATACATCAAACAACGTAGGCAATGCCCCAACATTAGACAAACTAGATAAACTTATGGTAGCCGTAATAGTTTCACCAATATCGTAGCTGCTTTTGTCTGTTGATATTTCAATTATTGCAGCATTGGCATTTAGCGTTACCGCTGCTATAAGCATTAAAAATAACTTTTTCATCTTTTTATCCTATTAACCAACTGCACAAGCGTTGCGTGTACACAATGACATTAGTGCATAGAGATCGAAGATATTTAACACGCCGTCATTGTTGAAATCGTGAGCCTGTAGCGATGCTTGCCTGGTTAGTAAAAGACCATATAAAGCAGTGATGTCGTTGTAATCTACATCTGCATCACCATCCATGTCACCTACTACAGGCTCCGGCTCACTCGTTTCAGGGAAATCCAGCACAACAATTACTGGATCGTGATCTGACGAACGATAAGCATCAGCCCCGTAATAGCTAGAAAGCTGTGTTTCTGACTTATATTCAACGTTGTAGTCGAAGACACGAGGCTCATCAGCATTGATATGCCAAACCGTTGCGTCTGCCACATACTCAGTCAAAGTTGAGCTTGATAGCGCGTGGTCTAAGTAACCCATTTCGCCGCCGAAGCTATAAGAATAAGCACTTTCGCCGTGGAAGAGGTTCACCAAGTTGCTGTAACCGGCGTCTTCGAGAGCAAGAATTGGATCTTCTTTCGCATAAGCATTTAGGTCACCCATTACGATAACTCGGTCAGACAAACCTTCACTGTTTTGCACAAGCGCTGTCAGCCCTAACGCAGCTTGGGTACGTAGCTCGTTCCAGCAGCCTTGTCCATCACCTAAATCAGCATCATTACCTGTTGCACTGCCACAGCTTCCTTTTGATTTGAAATGATTTACCGCGAGCGTAAACGCTTCGCTGTTACTATTTACGCTAAAGGTTTGTAACAGCGGCTGGCGGTTACCGTAGTCAAAAGGAGCTTCAGAGGAAGTAACCGCTGCGCCTTGTGGTGTAACCGTTGCAGGCTTATAAATAATACCTACCGCAATTTCATCACCACCAAGTAATGATTCAAGTGCTACATAGCTATACACGTCACTACCAAGTTCAGCATTTACGCTATTTACTAGAGAAGCAATGGCAGAATCACTCCCGTATCCATCGTTTTCGATTTCTACTAAGCCAAGTACATCTGCGTCCATCGCAACGATGGCCGCTACTGTCTTCGCTTGCTGGCGGGCAAATTCATCTTCTGAGTCTGCACCACGAGAGGTAGGGAAGTTCGGACCATTAAAGTAGTTAAGCACGTTAAAGCTAGCCACTTTGACATCGCCTTGTACGTCTAACTGAGGCACATCTGTTCTTGGGTTTGTGCGTACAGTTTGAAGAGCGCCAACTGGAATTAAGTTGTAAGCACCAAATGCGTAGTGCATTACACCTTCCAGGCCTTCTACACTGTCGCCTAAACGCAGAGGATTCGCATGAGATAAACCTCCAACTGGGAAAGGAATATCGTCAGCATTTTGTGCGCTTGAGCCATCATCAACCAACAATGTGTTGCGTGCATTCGCTTCAGCCAAGGCAATAGCTTCACTTGAACCCGCGGCATATTGGTTTGTAGGGATCATCAGGCGGCCTGATGACACGTTGAATTGCCCATATCGACCAAGATTGTAAACGTCTGTCACGTTCAAAGTTTGCTGGAATTGAACCTGCATACCTTCAAGTGACTCTAGGTTAACGCTCTCGTCAAATGGCATTTCAATGCTTGTCGTTAGTATATCAGCACCTGCACCTAGCGTTTCAGCATTGGCGCTTAGTACAATTTCTGTAATGCCATTGTATTCTGCCACTGCACCGCTAACACGCACAGCATCACCAACAGATGGGTATTCAGTGAAGGTTGTCGAATAGGCAAATACACCTTCAGACGTCGCAGCATTACCATCAGAGTCGGCGGCTTCTTCTTGAATAAAGAATCCGTTCATTTCCGGCACAACTTTAGTCACTACTGCCTCAACAACAACGTCATTGCCTGTAAGTGGCGAGGTATCGCCTTCGCCTTGGATAGCGCTAATTAAGACTACTTCACCAACTGGGTCAGTTGGGTCTGTAGGATCAGTTGGGTCGGTCGGGTCAGTTGGATCCGTAGGCTCGCTAACAGATCCATTGTGCGAACCAAAATTGTTAAGCGTATCTTTTGGTAGGCTATCCCATTCTTCAAGGGTAAACGCTGGGTTGCGGTTAGGGTTGCCTGCCGTTACTGAACTCTTGCGTACCAAAGTAACGTCTTTACCCCAGTTAGTTTTAACGCCGTACGTACCTAGAGCATCAACAACCTGACCGTTGGCGACGAGCTCAATGTAGTCATCGCCATTGAAATTAATCACGAAGCTGCTAATCGTTGAGCCGGCAGTTAACAGTGCATCTGCACTTCCGTGAGCGAATGTTGCTACGCCACCTGCTGGGATTGTGCCTTCAAGTGCTAACACTTTACGGTCAGCATCTGCGGTCTCACCATTGGAGAGTAAAACTAACTCATAACCCGCTAGACTTACCGGTTGTGTCGAGCTATTGAAAAGCTCTATACCTTTATTGAAACCGCCACCTTCGATGTATTCTGAAATGTAAATACTGCTGGTAGAAGGTGTTGTGTCACCGCCGGTATCACCACCTGTGTTGCCGCCGGTATCACCACCCGTGTCACCGCCAGTATCGCCACCCGTGTCACCGCCAGTATCACCACCTGTACCATCACAACTCTCGTTGAAGATAAGTGAAGCAAGTTCAGGTTTGTCAATAAACGGATTTCGGTTTCCTTGGAATTCATAAACGCGCTCGTTACGACGACGTTCGAAATCATCCACTGGATCACTTTCATGCCATTGAAGCAATACGCAAAGCTTACCAAACGCGGCTTCGCTAGTAGAGGTAAGGCGATTTACTAACACTAAGTCGTCTTCGGTATCACCAGCTGTATTGCCATCGTAACGCACGTCCATGTATAGCATTGAGCGTGCTACATCACCTTTTACTGCGTCACGAGGCTCAAAAGAGTCACCATCAACTCGGTTTAACGGAGCTTCAGAAAGCGCGCTATCACTAAAATCAAAATCTAAGTTGCCGCGTGAGCTATTTACAGAAATATCGGTAGGACGCAGGTGCAGAATATCGCTGTATGCCGTTAGGCTTGAGCTAGGAAAACCATGGCTCTTAGCCCAAACGTGTTCGCGATTCCAATTGTCTGGGTTGGTGCTTTGACTACCGCTACCGTTGGTAAACTTGCCTTGTGATATGCCTTTGTAGAACAAGATAACGTTATCGGTGTTCGCAGGATCTTCATCAGTGTAAGTGAGTGCTGTCCACACTTCTGAGTAAGAAAGCGTACGATGACCATTTTCAATGATGTCATGCGCCGTGTCTTTTAACGTTTGCGCACTTTCACCGTTTGCAATAGCTGTGTCGAGAGCTGCGTAATAGTCAGATGCAACAAAGTCGCTGGCTAGGTTAACTGCTTCCAAATCAGGGCAGTTAAAACAAGTACCACTTAAGAAAAGAAGTTCATTTGAAGGTTCACCGCCGTTGTCAGGGTCACCGCCAGTATCCCCACCATCGGTAGTTCCATTTCCACTTACTGAAATACTGTCTAAATTGAGATATTCGGTACCCGAGTTGTTAGCCATGGCTACTTTCAGTTCTAAAGTGCTTCCGCTACCTATCGTTTCGGTCAGCGTTGCAGAACCAAAGTCTTCCTGTACCGTATTCGTTGCCCCTTCTGAAAGCGTAATAAGCTCGAATGCGCCACCATCTAATGAGTAAAATACATCGATGTAGTCTGTCGACTCAAAATTTCCACTTTGCGAAAGCACGGCATTTATGGTGATATCACCGGCACCAGATATATCGATAGACTCGCTCAACCAGACTACTTCACCGTCAGTATCACGTGCTTGCATTGCGCCGCTTTCAACACGGAACCAGTCTGAAGTCGCACTTAGCTCACTCGCTGACACGTCTACGGACCAACGATCAACACCTTCAAGGTCAACAATTGCTCCCGCTGGGTCTGAGCCAGTTGCGCCCTTGCCTTGCAGTTCATTTGCTTCGAAGTCCTCTTGCCATACTGTATCTGCAGAGGCATTAATAGAAACAACGCCTAACGACAATGCGCCCGCCAACAACGCGTTGACTACTTTAACTGATTTCCTCAGCTTATACTTTTGTGTGTTACCCTCATGAATCATTTTGCTTTCCGCTTTTTTGTATAAGGAAGGTATAAATTCTTATACATACGTATATACAGCAAGCACTTAATAAAAATAATAATATAAACGTCACAAACGTTAAAAATCAGAAACTTAGACGTTTAAAATAAACTTACTTATTGATTAACTCTGCTGAACTTTGGTACAGGGAAAGTTGATTTGTCACAATGCGTAAATGTTTCAGCTTTGAAATATTTTAGTGACTCGCCGTGGTGCATGTTACAGTTTTATGCACAAAAAAAGAGCGCCTTGTGGGCGCTCTTCAAATCATAACTTTAGGACAAAAAGCGCTGAGTACACGCCTTTTCGTTGTTGTCTATAACTGCTCGTTTAAGAAGGCGTTAAAGTCTGCCTGAAATGCAGATTTCAGCCGCATACACTGTTGAGACTCGTCCTGCATAATTTCGACACCGCGTGCCATTCCTTGATAGGTCTCGCTAATTGGCGCGTAGAACGCATTGGCCATTTCTAAGTTTTCAGCCGAACAGGTTGTTGAAACAAATTTCGGCATTCTGCTTACATGGTAATCAGGCATTTTTGCTAGTAGCGCGTCTTTATTCTCACTAAGCCACTCATACAATAGCGTATGATCGTCTAAGTTACGTGCTACTCTCACGACCATATACATGGTATTTGCAGGCGTAATATCATCGGTAAGCGCTAAATCTAACATTTTAAAGACGGTCGCTTTGTCTTCAAAGTACATCGAATACACCAGCGTGCTTTTCACATTTGGCAACTGTGCTTTTTTAAATGCCTCTACAATTGTATTAAACCATGTGCCCTGCTCGCCTTGTTCACTATTTCGCGTAGCAATTTCAATTGCTGTACCGGCAATACCGGAAGGAACACTGCTAGTATCTGCAAGGTACTGTTTCGCTATTTTAACGCTTTGTTCAACAAGTTGATCATTGTTCGAATGAGTACCCAGTAAGCTGTATAGCTGGTTACGCAGGCGAATGACATCTGCGTTATCCTGCTCACTTTGAGACAAGGTAAGTTTGTTTAACAAAGGCATATAATTTTGATTTAGAAGCTTCGCATATGCGGCTTTATTGTCTTCATTTACTAAATAACTAAACTCAGCTAACACGCCAACAGCCGCACGAATGACCGCAGGGTCATCATCTTTTGCCAAGCTATTAAGCACCTTCATCACGCTGTCTACACCTACTTGATCTGCGTTTAACAGCGCCTGGTAGTTGTATAGCACATTTTTCTTTTCACGCTTATTTAGCGCATCAATGTTATTCAGCAGTGCGTTTAGCTGAGCTGGTTCAATTGACCAACGGAAGTAACCTGTTGCATTGTCATTAGGGTACACCCAGTCTGCTTCAGCAAGCTGAGGTAAAACTGTGGTTTCTTTATCAATAAAAACCACTTCGTTTAGTATTTTTCCGTTTGATTGATAAGTCAGCTTTAATGGAACTGCCCATGTCTTATCTTCCACGGTCGCGCCTGCAAGGTGAAAACGGGACTGGGTTAATTTGCCATCTTTTGAAATATGAATAAGTGGGTAGCCCGGCTGTTCCAGGTAGGCTTTCATCATGGCGCTTAAGTTGAAATCGGACACTTCATCTAGAGCGCGCCACAAATCGTCTGCTACGGTATTACCCCAAGCATGGGTATTCATGTAGTTTTGAACGCCTTCACGAAACTTTTCTGTACCAATTAGCGATTCAATCATTTGTAAAATTGATTCACCTTTTGAGTAGTTCAAGCCCAACCCATCCATCACATCTGGCTGACTTTTCACTACCTTTTTAACAGGTTTCACCGTGGGACTAGCATCTGCACCAAATGCTCCCTCTTGTACTATGCGATCGGCGTAGTTCAACTCTGGATACAAGGTTTTCATAGTATGACTTGCAGCCCAAGATGCAAACGCTTCGTTCAGCCATAGGTCATCCCACCACGCCATTGTTACCAAGTTGCCAAACCATTGGTGAGCAAGTTCATGCGCAATAACATTTAGCGGTCGTGAACGCTCTGTGACGCTTGGGTTATCTTCTAGCAGTAACAAACTATCGCGATAGGTAATTAAACCTACGTTTTCCATTGCACCGTGGGTAAAGTTGGGTACGGCAACAAAATCCATTTTTTTATAGGGGTACTTGATACCGAAAAAATCTTCCAGCGAGGCTAGTATTTCTGGGGTGTGTTTGATAACAAATTTGGTTTTATCGGCATACCCTTTTGGAACGTATATTTTTCCTGGCACCGACAGCCCAGAAATTTCAGCACTATCAAAAGGCCCTACGGTATAGGCAATAAGATAAGTCGGCATGGGCTTAGTTTTTTCAAACACCACGGTTTTAATCCCGTTTTCCACTGTCACCTTTTCAACAGGTGTATTACCCACAATCTCCTGGTGTTCAGGAGAACTGATGGTCATTTGATAAGGAATTTTGAAGTTTGGCTCATCAAAACTTGGAAACGCTTTCCGCGCATGCATATCTTCAAACTGGGTAAATATATAGTTGGTCTCTTCAAAACGTGACAGATACATGCCATCTGAAGACGTGTTCACTTTCCCTTCAAACGTAATCTCTAACGTATACTTCCCAGGCGCAATCTCATCTTGCGATTCGCCCCAATTGATGTCGTATTCTCCAATCGTAACATTTAAAGGATAGCTGCTGCTTCCAGACACTAAACGCGCAGAAGTCACGGTCAAATCTTGCTGATAAAAGCCCACTTTCTTAGTTGGGGTTTTAACCGTTACATCAATATTCGTTTTTCCAGAATATGTAGGCTTATCAGGGTCGATATTTAAGTGAATGTGTTGAAAAGTGGGAGCGATTGTTGACGGTAAGCGGTATTCAACATCAGCAAGTGTCTTTTTCGCAGGTGATACGACTGCAGATGCAGTTTGCGCTTCTTGCGCCACTACTGCCGTTGTCGATAGCGATGTGAATGCAAAAACACTCGCAACCACACCAGCTAGTGTAGATAGTTGTTTCATTATGGTTTATCCATGTTATGGGAAAATCCCTATATTCATCCATGGGTAAGAATAAATATCAAAAAGAGCCTTAGCAATCTAAAGCCCTTTTGGCATGGGTTCAAATTGTTACTATTCATGTCAACCGCAAGAATTATGCATTTCAGCGTACATTGACTCTGGCGATTTATCTTGTTTCTACTTCGCTTCCTGCTGATTGAGCTTTTTTATTGCCTTGCCATCAGGGGCCAACTTAGTGCCAATCGCCCTCTCGCCATTTTTAATGACATTGGTACTCACGCGAATATAGTCGTCTCCTGTTTTACTGAAAAGCGTGGCGGTGCCTCCCATTTTAAAAAAGTTGTCCAATTAACAACCGATTATCAGTCTGTGCTACTTCATGGTCACCTTTGTGCCAACAATTTTCAGTGCCGGTGCACCTCGAATTAAGGCATTCCTTGCAAACTGTCCGTGACAAGAAGGACATATTCCTTCTTCATGAGTAAAGTCCTCAACTATTCTCTCTTTAAAGCATTTAACCAACGCGCCTTTGCCGCCTTTTCGGTATTTAAATAGCTGGAATTTGCACTTGGAGCAATAAATTTGCACGGTTCTGACCGGCCCTTTTGCATTAGGTTTTGCCATAATTTCTCTTTGTATGTTTTAGGATCCTTCAAATTTCACCTTTTGTCGAAATGCGACAAATTGTAAATCTCGGTTATACTTTCGTGAGGGCGCGTTGCCCTTGGGTACAAACCACTAGCATGCTTGCCTCGATGTTAGCGTGTTAAGAACGAAGGTAATATCAATGAAGATAGTTGCAGCCCTGTGCTTTTTAATGTCTGCGCCGATTTATGCCGGTACAGCCGTGATAATAAATGCCAACAACAATTCTGGGATCGATATCGATACCGTCAAGAAAATATATTTGGGAAAAGTAAAAGCATTTCCCGATGGAAGTCGCGCAATTCCCCTTACCTTCGAACAAGGTAATAATATCAGAGACGCTTTTAATAATAATGTGCTTGGAAAATCTGAATCACAATACTCTGCATTCTGGTCGAAGCTTGTGTTTACTGGCAGAGGCACACCACCTGAAATGATAGCAACTGAGGATGAGATGTTAAATCTTGTCGCGACCAACCCCAATACCATAGGCTTTGTGAATGAAGGTAAAGTTGATGGCACAGTAAAAGTTGTCGGTACATTTTAGGGCCTGCTGTTGTTTAATATTCATCAAAGACCAACAAGCCCTGTTTATTTAAACTAGGAACAAGTGGCGACGCCTTGTCTAAATGCGTCGCCCTTTTTAGGCGTCTAGCTTCAATCAGGAAGTGTCGAAAGATAGTTAATGTTTGCAAAAGCCATTATGACATCTTTGGCGAAGTCGACCCTAGGATGACGAAGCGCTCCCTTTTTCCACACTAAATAAACATCGTTTTCTGGGCCTGGCTTGCCCAGCGCGACCAATTCGCCTTTTGCAATACCTTCTTTACACAAGTAGTCAGGCAAAACCGAATAACCAATCCCCGCTTTGATAATACTACTTATTGCTCTTATATCGGGGCAAACAGCCGCGACAGGCGACTCACACGCAGCGTTAAATACCTCCGAAAAGTATCGCCGAACAAGCGGTAACTGTTCATCATAGGTTACGACTTTATGTTGGTTGAGTAGCGCTGCCGATATTTCTCTTTCTCGCAGCAACTTTCCCTGCACACGGTTCATCACTAAGATTAAGCGCTCTTTATCCAACTTCTGATATTCATACACCGCGTCAGTGGGCTCAGAGGCCGTAATGGCAAGCTCAGCTACATCGTTCTCCAACAAATGATAAATATTACTTTTGTTGCCGGTATGGATCACTAAATTCACTTTATCGGCCTGAAGCAAGTTAGCGAGTGCCGGACCTGCCACCTGACTAAGGTACTCTGCAGGGCCTGCTAGGTGTAACGTACCGTAATCGGTAGAAGCGCGACTGCGAATAGAAGCCACTTTCTGCTCTAACGTATCAATGTGACTAGCGACCTGCAGCGCCAAGTCATCAGCGATAGCCGTTGGCTCAACGCCTCTCGCTTTTCTTATGAACAACTCTTTACCGACAATATTCTCCATCGCTTGTATGTGAGAAGTGACCGCTGGCTGAGACATATGAAGGCGAGCTGCAGCACGCGTAATGTTGCCGCTTCGATAAACTTCGACAAAGGTTTTTAACTGTGTTAAGTAAGACATAATCCCTACCCATCAGATTTTTGATGACTCGTCACAATTTATCTGACTTCTCGATGTAAGCCAACCTCCCTAAGATACACGCACTTTCTAATGCGACAGGAGCTACACATGACATCAGCATTATCAATTTTATCGCTCGCCATTATTGCGGGCTTATCACAGTCGGCCTATGCGGCAGACGTTAAAGCTGCGAATGCCGGTAAAGGCGAAATACTTGTACTACTTTCAAGTGAAAATGTAATGCAACTTGCAGATGGCAAAACAGAGCCTACAGGCTATTACCTTAACGAGTTTGGTGTGCCGGCAAAAGCATTGGTAGATGCAGGCTACAAACTGGTATTGGCCACGCCAAAAGGCAATGCGCCATCTGTAGATAAAAAGTCAGTAATACCGCAATACTTTGATGGCGGCGAATCGCAAATGAGAGACATTCAAACGTTTGTAACGTCAATAGAAGGCATTGATGACACGCTGTCATTGAGCGAAGTGATTGGACAAGGCCTAGAAGAGTTTGAAGGCGTTTTCATTCCAGGCGGTCATGCACCGCTTATCGACCTGGCAAACAATCCTCAAGTGGGTGAAATTTTGTCTCACTTTCACAGTGAAGGAAAACCTACTGCCGCAATCTGCCATGGTCCAATCGCCTTACTTTCTGGGCAGTCTAACCCGCAGGCATTTGAACTGGCATTGAAATCCGGAGAGCAAGCCTCATCTGAGAGTTGGATTTATGATGGCTACAAAATGACAATCTTCTCCACTCCGGAAGAGGCCTATTTTGAAAGCACGTTAAACGACGCAACGTTATTGTACTACCCAGCAGACGCCATGGCGCAAGCGGGTGGCAAGATGGAATTCAAAGAAATGTGGGCGCCAAATATAGTAGTAGACCGTGAGCTTATTACAGGCCAAAACCCGTTTTCTGATGAACTGTTAGCTGAAAAGCTTTTACAACAGTTAAATTCACAACCTAATTAAGGACAGGCAACACTATGCTTAATTTTACGTTCAAAAATCAAACCGAAATTTTGTTCGGCAAGGGGCAACTAAGTGAAGTGCCTTCACGTTTGCCTAAACAAGCAAAAGTCCTCTTCCTCTACGGTGGCGGCTCAATTAAGACAAATGGTATTCACGATAAAGTAACGACTGCACTAGCAGGTGCTGAGGTTATTGAATTTCAAGGTGTTGAACCAAACCCAGAATTTGAAACACTGATGAAAGCTGTGAATGTCGCCCGTGAAAATGACGTGAACTTCATTCTTGCTGTTGGCGGTGGAAGTGTTATTGATGGCGCGAAATTTGTAGCTGCTGCCGTTAACTTTGCAGGCGATCCATGGGACATACTTATTAAAGGTGCAGCATTTGAAAATCCATTACCTATTGGCGCAGTACTTACTTTACCTGCGACAGGTTCTGAGAGTAACGGTAACTCGGTAGTAAACAGAAAAGAAACGTCGCAAAAACGCGCGTTTTCTTCTGAAACAGTTCAGCCTGTTTTTGCCGTACTTGATCCTGAGTTCACCTATTCACTTCCACCACGTCAAGTATCGAACGGCGTGGTTGATGCTTTTGTTCACGTGATTGAGCAATACCTTACCTACCCTGTAAACGCACCGCTTCAAGACCGCTTTGCAGAAGGAATTTTACAAACCTTAGTTCAAGAAGGTCCTAAAGCGTTAGCGACGCCTGAAGATTACGATGTGCGTGCAAACGTAATGTGGTCAGCAACAATGGCGCTTAACGGATTAATCGGCAAAGGTGTACCGCAAGACTGGGGCACACATATGATAGGTCACGAACTTACTGCGTTACACGGTTTAGATCACGCCGTGACCCTAGCAATTGTTCTACCGTCGTTAATGTTCGTGCAGCGCGACAAAAAGCAGGAAAAAATTCTGCAGCTAGGTGAGCGCGTGTTTGGCATTCAGGAAGATGACAAAGAAAAGGCCATAGACTTAACCATAAAAGCGGTTCAGGACTTTTTTGAAACTATGCAGGTTAAAACCCGCCTGTCAGACCACAACATTGAAAAGTCTGCCATTGATGGGCTAATCGAGAACCTTGAACGCAACGGCTTAACAGCGCTTGGCGAGCATGGTGACATCGACCTTGCTAAAGCCCGTGAAATTCTAACTCTCGCGGCATAACCCCTAGGTTTTAAAGCACTCAGCCTTCGCTGAGTGCTTTTGTTTATTTAGAAAGAGAGAAATATGACTGCATTATTTGAACAATTTTCGTTAAAAGACGTGACGCTTCGCAATCGTATTGCTGTGCCTCCTATGTGCCAATACTCTGCAGAAGATGGGTTTACAAACCAGTGGCATGAAGCAAACTACCAGTCATTTGCCCGAGGCGGTGCTGGATTGGTTATCGTTGAGGCAACCGCCGTCTCGCCAGAAGGACGTATCACGCCAAATTGCTTAGGTATTTGGAAAGATGAACACGTTAGTGGCTTAAAAAATGTTGCTGATCGTATAAAAAGCCAAGGCGCTGTTGCTGGAATTCAAATTGCACATGCCGGGCGCAAAGCGAGTGCTAACCGCCCTTGGGAAGGCGATGACCACATTCAGCCAAGTGAAGAAAAAGGGTGGCAGCCTATTGGACCTTCGGCAGAAGCCTTCGGGGCACACTTACCTGTTACGCCTACAGAAATGACTAAAGCCGATATTGAGCGCGTTAAGAGTGACTTTGTGAAAGGTGCCCAGCGCGCGCTTGAAGCTGGATTCGAGTGGCTTGAACTGCATTTTGCCCACGGTTATTTGGCTCAAAGCTTTTTCTCGAAGCACGCCAATAAGCGTACCGACGAATACGGCGGTGATGCGCAAGGCCGTGGTCGATTCTTACTTGAAACACTGAGCGCAGTGCGTGCGGTTTGGCCTGAAAACCTACCGCTTACCGTACGCTTTGGCGTTATCGAATACGATGGTGATGACGAACAGACGTTGAGCGAGTCTATCGAACTTGTAAAACAGTTCAAAGAAATTGGTACTGATTTCGTTAGCGTTAGCGTTGGCTTTAACACGCCTGATGCGAATATTCCTTGGGGCCCGGCTTTCCTTGCTCCAATTGCGAAAAAGGTACGTGATGAAGCCGGGATCCCGGTTGCTACAGCTTGGGGAGTAGACACACCAGAGCTCGCCAACGATACCATTGAAAACCAACAACTTGACGTTGTTATGGTAGGTAGAATGCATCTTACTAACCCACACTGGTCTTACTTTGCAGCGAAAAAGCTAGGCGTTGAAAAACCATCTTGGGTAATGCCTGCACCATATGCACACTGGTTGGAGCGTTACGCACCATCAGACGAAAGGTAATTATTGACTTTACAGGCAGCAGTGTTTTCGAGCACTGCTGTGTTTTTCCTCGTCTTTTGCCAATAACATATAATACCAGTCCGCATAGATAATTACCCACTCAGCGAGACTTAAAATGTTCGTAATCGCGGCGTGTTACCGCAGGTATAGTGGTTCTACATTAAGGTGACACAACAAAGAGTACGGACATTTTAAACTCGCCCTTCGGGAAGGTCTGGCAAGCTTCCTAGCTTCATTCTGGGAATTTGAAAGGGAACAGCCATTCCTACATTCCCACGCTTCGCTAGGAAACTTGCCAGCACCTTCTGAGTGGGCAATTATCTATGCGGATTGGTATAACGTTGCGTCTCTGCACTTGCTTTTTTCCAAGTTAGGTTTAAGGTTGCTATAAACCTTCTTCAAGATTTGAAAGAATGCAGGTTAAAGATTTTTTTTCCTCATCAGCAAAGCTTGCTGATCTAACGTCACTCCGAAGGCGCCGTGTCATTCAAATAAGCGCGGTAACAGGCTTCGGGCTTTTTGTTTCGTCTCTGGTCGCGAGAGGCATAACTTTTGATATCGTTTTACTGAGCCTGTTCTCATTAATCGTCACTGGCTCGCTCGCATACAAGTATTACGTTACCACCAGCAGCTACCTACTTTTAGGCGCTATGTCGTCAATGCTGTTTGCCCTATCCGCAACAGGTGCAGGCGTATTTGATATCGCCATGATTGGCTATCCTGGCGTCATCATATTTGCAGCTTTATTAGGTGGAATTGCCCTATTTGGCACCGTTTTATCTTTAGTGCTTCTTCAGTGCATTACGCTTACGTGGTTGATAATGCACGATGTGGTAACACCAAACCCGCCTATTTTGAGCTGGTCTCATGTGCTTTTCATCATGGTTATTTACGTTATTACGGGCTTCAGCGTTTTTGTTTTAATACAGGATATTCGTCGACTTATGCAGTCACTGCAGCAAGAGGTGTCTAAAGTTGAGCAAAATAGAGCACATATCCAGCACTTGGCACATCACGATCCGCTCACAAACTTGCCAAATAGGATTTTAGGCGAGCGACTTTTCAACGAAAAGCTACGCGAGAGTGAAGATAAAGGGCTTCAGCTCGCGCTGCTGTTCATAGACTTAGACAATTTTAAACCCGTGAATGACGCTCTTGGCCATGCTGCGGGCGATCGGTTTCTTCAAAAAATATCTCAAACCATCACCGACCACCTATCCACAAAGCAAAGTTTAATTCGCTTCGGTGGCGATGAGTTTATTGTGTTGGTGCCAGAAATATCAGACAAATCTGAAATCGATGACTTATGTAAAAACTTAATTACGTGGTGTTCGAACGAGTTCGAAGTGCTGCAAACCAAAGTGGTAGTATCGGGTTCAATTGGTGTGGCACAAGCGCCTTATGACGGAATTAAATTTAAGCAGCTGTGCCGAAAAGCGGATATTGCCATGTACGAAGCGAAACGCAACGGCAGAAATAGATACGAATACTATGACGTGCGCTTTGACGAAGAAAACGATGAAAGATTCACACTTACTCAGCGTTTGCGCCCGGCCGTACATGCCAATGAATTCGAGGTCTACTACCAACCATTGATAGACCTTGCCTCTAACAAGGTTCAAGCCGTAGAGGCGCTTTTGAGATGGCCTCAGAAAGACGGCTCAATGATATTCCCCGACAAGTTCATACCTTTAGCCGAAAGCAGTGGCTTGATCATCCCTCTTGGTGCTTGGGTATTAAATCAGGCTTGTGAATTTTGCGCTAAACAGCATGAAAACGGTCATACTAATCTTACGGTTGCCGTAAACTTATCCTTTGCACAATTCAAAGATGGTACGCTCCCCGCTGTCGTTGAGCAGGCCTTGCAAAATTCACAATTAGCACCGCAATTTTTAGAGCTGGAGCTAACTGAAACCATACTCGCGGATGAAAATGGCACCACTGGCGAACAACTCGAAGCCATTAAATCGTTAGGCGTGCACTTTGCCATTGATGATTTTGGTACCGGTTACTCTAATTTAAATTATCTACAGACATTTAGCGCTCGCAAACTCAAAATAGACCGCATTTTTATCAACACCTTGGGCATTGGAGAAAACGACGGACCTTTAGTTGCAGCAATAATCAGCATTGCCGACAGCCTTGGCATGAAAGCGGTAGCTGAAGGTATTGAAAGTAAACCCGTTTTAGAAAAGCTAATAAAAATGGGGTGTGACTTGGGTCAAGGCTATTATTGGAGCAAGCCACTCCCCGCGCCCGAGATAGAACAATTCTTAAGTAATCATCCAACAAAGTAACCACTTACACTAAAAATTCGGAAATGTTCCGCTGTGAAGGCGCTGTTTTAGAGACCCATGATATTTCAAACGGACGTTTTCATGCCGAAGGCTTAACGCAGCATTAGCTTGCTAAAAATACCCATCCGCCTAAATCGAAAAACACTAAAACCCGTGATACGTCACAAACTCTTCGTTGTCGGCGCGAGTTGAGCGAACCTCGTTTGCAGCGAACTCTGGGTCTGGATAGCCCAAGGCTATGCAAATCATAATGGCCTCATCATCAGGGATGTTAGCGTGCTTGTGTACCACATCAGACTGCATAATGCCCTGACCATTGATAACACAACCAAGCCCTAAGTCCCATGCAGCTAGCACAATGCCATACGCCAGCGACCCTAAACCAAACTGCGTGATCCCTGCTGGCTCTAAAGCCTTGTCATAGGTAAGCACCAAAGAAACGGGTGCATCAAACTGCCTAAAGCCGCGCATCATCCAATCCATACGCTTTTCCTTGTCTTCTCGGGTTATTCCCATCACGTCGAACAGCTGTATGGCTACATCAATTTGACGCTGGCGGTGAATCCCCTCGTAGTCCTCTTTGTAGGGAAAGTCTCGAGTGTGCGGTTTACCTTCAAGTGTATTTTTGGTGTTGCCTTCACGAATTCTATCAAGCACGTCGCCTGTTACTGCATGAATTTTCCAGGTTTGCGTGTTATAGGACGATGGCGCCCACTTCGCTGCGTTGATAATCGCGTCTACTGTTTCCTTAGTAACGGGCTGTTTAGTGAACCCTCTAACACTCTTTCTTGATGCTGCAAACTCTGCAAAATTCATACACTTCCTTAAACGCGGTAATTGAACTTGTTAAGTTAGAGTAAACACGACGAGTTTGCTCTTCAATAGGTGGCAAACCTAATTCAGATTGTTTGTTTTTATAGATATATATAGAGGTTTGTAAACCCTTTCATTTAGCAGTGCGTAGCAAAAGCATGTCATGAGTCAGGCACACATGATGTTTATGGAAGTTTGGCTTTCAAAAGAAGCATACGAAAGGAGTTTTATAATGGCTAAGAAACCGCAGTTAACCACGTCGGCAGGCGCCCCCGTAGTAAGTAACGAAACCACTAAAACAGCAGGAGAGCGCGGCCCCGCCCTCTTACAAGATTATCAACTAATCGAAAAGTTAGCGCATCAAAACCGCGAACGAATTCCAGAACGTGTCGTTCACGCGAAAGGCTGGGGTGCACAGGGCACATTTACGGTCACGCACGACATTACCGATTACACATGCGCTGACTTATTCTCAGAAGTGGGCAAACAAACTGAAGTATTAAGCCGGTGGTCTACGGTAGCAGGAGAATCAGGCGCAGCTGATACCGAGCGTGACGTGCGAGGCTTTAGCTTGAAGTTTTACACACAACAAGGCAACTGGGATATGGTAGGTAATAATACTCCTGTCTTCTTCATTCGTGATGGATACAAGTTCCCTGACTTTATTCGTACGCAAAAACGCCATCCGAAAACTAACCTGCGTTCACCAGAAGCCATGTTCGACTTTTGGGCTGCACAGCCAGAAAGCGTGCACCAAGTTACCATTTTAATGTCGGACCGTGGTATTCCAGTGTCACCTATGCACATGAACGGCTATGGCAGCCACACTTTCAGCATGTGGAATAAAGAAGGCAAGCGTCATTGGGTAAAGTTCCATTTCAAAACTCAACAAGGCATTAAAAACTACACCAATGAGACGTCTGAAAAAATCATTGGAAGCACTCGGGAAAAATATCAAGAAGAGCTATATAACGCCATTGAAGAAGGCAATTTCCCAAAATGGACAATGTACATTCAGGCCATGCCAGAAGAGGAAGCAGGACAGCAAAGCTATAACCCGTTTGACCTAACCAAGGTGTGGCCTCACGATGACCATCCGCTTATTGAAGTTGGCGAACTGGAAATGAACAGAAATCCAGAAAACTACTTTCAAATGATAGAAAACGCAGCATTCAGTCCGTCAAATGTTGTCCCTGGTATTGGTTTTAGCCCTGACAAAATGCTTCAGGCTCGCATATTTTCTTATGCTGATGCCCATCGCTATCGTTTGGGCACACACTATGAAGCACTCCCCGCTAATGCGCCGAAAAATAGCAAGGTAAACCACTATCACAAAGACGGCGCAATGCGCTTCTTTACCAATGATTTTGGTAACCCTGACGCCTACTACGAGCCTAACCAATACGAAGGTCCGGTGGCTGACTTTTCGGTGAAAGAGCCCCCGCTTCGCATTGATGGAGATGCCGATAGATATCATCAAGATGAAGCAGATGTGGATTACGTGCAGCCGCGAAAACTGTATGAGATGTTTTCTGATGATCAAAAAGAACGGCTATACAAAAACTACGCTGCCGCTATGGGCCCGTGCTCAGATAGCGTAAAAGAGCGTTGGTATGCCGTACTAGAAAAGGTACATCCAGACTACGCCGCAGGCGTACGAAATGCGGTAGAAAGCTTAGATACCGACGTAAATACGGTACCGATTACTGAAAATACCCCTATCGAAAATAGCTAAACGCTATTGTTGTAAGGTATCGCAGCCCAGCGGTTTTCTCCTACTGAAATCTGCTGGGCTACACAATTAAACAAACATGGCATATTTTTACTTGCCTAAAACACGTCTAACTGATGATAAAGAGACTTCTGTCATCAAAATATGCTCATTGAACTTTAGAACAAAACTTGTCGAGTAGGTTTGCGAGATTGAAAATTGTGGCTTACGTTTAATGTATCTTAACGTTTATAGCGCTATGTATGTCGTTATTTAAGAAGTCAAAAACAGAACAATCCACCTCTCGCCAAGCTCCATGGAAAATAGCCATAATCGATGATGAAGAAGGCGTACATGAGGTTACTAAACTCACTCTGCGGAAATTTAATTTCGAAAAACGCGGGGTTGAATTTCTATCAGCTCACAGTGGCGCTGAAGGCCTAGCACTTTTCAAAGCAAATCCAGACATCGCTCTCGCTTTCGTTGATGTGGTAATGGAAACTGACGATGCGGGTTTGAATTTGGTTGATGCCATTCGCAACGAGCTCAATAACCATACCGCCCGCCTTATTCTGCGAACAGGTCAACCTGGTCAGGTGCCGGAAGAAGAGGTAATCAGGCGTTACGACATAAACGACTACAAAGCCAAAACCGAATTATCATCGCTTAAACTTAAATCATGCGTATACACAGCAATAAGGTCATATCGGGATATTCAGACCATTGAGCAAGGTAAGCGCGGTATGGAAGACGTTTTAAAATCCTCGTCTTCCGTTTTAGCAAGCCAGTCTTTAGCCCAATTTGGCACCGCAGTGTTGAAACAGACACTTACACTGCTTAACCTAAACAACTCTGTACTCTACTTGTCTACTCAGCACACCGACTTATATGGCGATACGACCATGACGGTGCTAGGTGCCAGCGGCGACCTAGTTGGATTATGCGAACCTGGAATTTCTAGCCGAATTCCTGAAACCATCGAAGAAGAAATCAAACAAGTCTTAGAAAACAAAAGTCACTATCAGTCTAAAGATTTATTCATCGGCTACTACCCTATTGGAGAAGATAGCCACAACATTTTATATGTTAAGTTAGATCATCCACTGGATGCTCTGCAGCGCAAGACCTTAGAGATGTTTGCCTCTAATGTGGCGGTAATATTCCAAAATCTCACGCAAAAAGAAGACATACAAAAAACCCAAAAAGAACTCATTATGGTGCTTAGCGACGCAATCGAAATGCGGAGTAAAGAGACCGGTGGCCATGTGAGAAGGGTCATTCTTATGACCGAATTTCTCTCTGAAAAGCTTTACATGAGCCGAGAGTTTATTGAGACCATACGGTATTCAGCCGCACTTCATGATGTGGGTAAAATTAGCATCCCTGAAACTATTTTACATAAGCCGGGCAAACTCGACCCCGAAGAATGGGAGATCATGAAGACCCATGCACAAAAAGGCTATGAGCTACTTGCGGGATCTGATCGCATCGTTGCTAAAATGGGCGCCATCATTGCGAAAACGCATCATGAGCGGTGGGATGGTCAAGGTTACCCTGAAGGTTTAGCTGGAGACGACATTCCCGTGGAGGGTCGTATTATGGCAATTGTCGACGTTGTCGACGCATTGCTATCTAAGCGCTGCTATAAACCGGCATGGAGTCCTGAGGAAGTAAAAGCCTATCTTCATGAGAATTCCGGGAAACAATTCGATCCGCTAATCACCCACATTATGATAGAGCACTTCGACAGAATCCTTGAAATCCGAGCCACAGAACCGGACGAAGATGAATGAAAGAATCGCTAGAACTAATCTTATTACGCGTTAGCCAAAGCGCAGATATTGATAAAGGTGAATTAGACGTTGCTTCTAGACTTATTATCAACTCGGTGTGTGAGGGTTTGCAAATTACTCGAGCTGGCATTTGGTTGTATGATGAAATGCAAACACTGGTACAGTGCACATTGCTCATTGATAAGGGTAATGACCTGGACCACGAAAGCTTAGTACTTACCCGAAAAGACTTTCCTCATTATTTCGAGGCGCTAGATTCAGAGAGAACCATTGCGGCCCACGACGCATTAACAGATGTTGCAACATTTGAATTTGCAGAAGTGTATTTAACGCCGCTTGGGATTAGCTCTATGCTTGATGTCCCTATTCGCCACCGCGGCAAAATGATTGGGATAATTTGCTGTGAACATCAAGGCAAAGCCCGTGAATGGCATGCCGATGAAGTTGTATTTGCGGCGTCACTGGCAGACCTTTACGGGCGTGCAGTGAGTGCAAATGAGCGCGCAGATTACGAGCAGAGGCTAATTGAGGCCAACCAAACCCTTGAGCAAAAAGTAATAGACCGCACGGCTGAACTTGAGGCCGCACAAGAAAAGCTCGTCGAGTCAGAAAAAATGGCGGCGTTAGGAAATCTAGTCGCAGGCATTGCTCACGAAGTTAATACGCCGTTAGGCATTGCACTTACCTCCGTCAGTAACTGCAAAGAAGAACTAAAAGGCATCTATCGAGACTTCGAAAACGATGAATTAACCGAGCAGGGTTTTAAAGACTTCGAAGCTATTTGCTCTGAAGGGCTAAACTTGGCTGAAACAAGCCTGATGCGGGCAGCGAATTTAGTACAAGACTTTAAGCGCACTTCTGCTGACCAAACGTCGTTAGAAATAGAAGAAATTGCATTAGACGAATATATCCCTAGAGTCTGTAACCCCTTAAAACCCATGCTTCGCAAAGAACAAGTCGAGCTAAGCATAGACGTTACGCCCAATTTAGTGATAACCACCTGCCCTGGTATAATTGCCCAATTGCTAACAAATTTAATCTCGAATGCTCAGCGTCACGCTTTTGGTCCATCGGTAAATAACGACGTAAATAGAGTAAGTGTGAGCTGCAGCAAAAATGCCAAAGGCATTGTGATTAGCGTACAAGACAATGGCAAAGGTATACCAGAGGCACTTCACAAGAAGGTATTCGAGCCATTTTACACCACGGCTCGTGATAAAGGCGGTACAGGGCTGGGCCTAAATATTTTATACAACTTAGTACGACAAAAATTTAACGGTGAGATTGACTTAACATCAACCCCTGGAGAGGGAACGAAAGTAACCGTCTGTATTCCGGTTGAAGACTAGCGTGCCTCTCATTTTCCACTACCTATACCCTGCGTTATAAATTCCCTGTGCAGCGCGCGACATTATTAAAATGTCGCCCTCACGACAGACCTGAAATCAAAGGCTGGGCAAGCTAAATACAAAAGCATAACAAGGCATGTAGAAATGCAACTTTCACAATGGCGAAGTTCCGGCCACTTTTTAAACGTCGACGGTCAGCAAGTTTTTAATAAAACAGAATGGTCACCAACACATGCACTTACTTTTGGACTATATGAAGCAGCGTAAACAATACCGAGAGCGCTGGGTAAGTGCACTGCAAAATGCCAATGCCCCTCTTCGACTAACCGCAGGCATGGCTGAACCAATCTCTGGCGCGCATATGGTGGCGCGGTAGGAATAACTCATTCCCAATGCAGACGTAATTGAGCTCGATCAAATTGGGCACTATCCGCAAATTGAAAGTGCTGAAGCCGTGGTGAAATCTATAACAAGCTTTTTAGGTCGCTACGCTAACTAAACGTGAAACTTTGTCTTGATACGGCACGCGACAGGGGTAATATAAAGCTTCACTGATTTAACTCTAGACTCGCAACCAACGTTTATGGACGCTTCAACCAACAACGAAATTATTCCTGCCGCTAGCTTTAAGCAGATTGATATTGGTTTCGTGACCCCTGCTGCTTCCATAAAACGGTTTGTACAATGCATATGGGTGATTGATAACCCAGAAGGCTCAGCTACAACGCTAAACGAAAAATTTTATCCCGATGCAGGTGCTAGTTTGACTTTTTATCTCGATCAAACTAACTGTGAAGCACAATTGTTTTACCATACTCAGGTCTGCGCCATGCCGTGGGAACTGGCTTGCAGACAAATAAGTGTAAGATTTAGGCCCGGTGCCTTGAAATACTTGTTCGGTTTAACCTTTGATGACAGTCAAAACCAACAAATCGACATCGCGTTGGCTATGGTTAAGCAGCGTGATTCCTATCAACGACTGCAAGCCTATCTTATTGGAAAAACTATTAGCCAGCAGTGCTTAGCAATACAGCACTGGTTGATTGAGCTAGCAGAAAATACTGATGGAGCCTTTCAGAAATGGGAGCGCATGCTTTATCAGTCGATGAATTTACTGGTGCCCCCACAACATCTTGCCGATCAGTTCGGCGTCAGCCGAAGAACGCTGGAGCGCCAATTTCGCACGAACTTTGGTTTCTCGCCAAACAAACTGTATAAATTTGCTCAAATACGCCATGCACGATCGTTATTAACCTCAAATTCTGAAGCGCTGAGCCACGTCGCCTTGGCATGTGGTTACTTCGACCAAGCGCACTTTACGCATTCGTTTAGTGATTTCGCGCTGGAAACGCCCCTTCAGTATAGAAAGCGAAAGTTGTCGCAAATTTACAATTAAGCATTTTGCTTAGACTTTATAGTTCTCCGCAGTTTAAAGGAGATCACTATGAAAAAACGTATTACACAATCTGAGCTATATTCTGAATATCCCCATATTCTTGAACACCTCACAGGCTTAGTTAAGCCATCTTTCAAAAGTACTTTAAGTCATAAACTCATACATTTAGTTAAGCTTCGTGCGTCACAAATTAATCAGTGCGGCTTCTGCCAACACATGCACGCCGAAGAAGCGAGAGTGTCTGATGAAAATCAGTCAAGGCTTGATGTATTGTCTGCATGGAGAGAGCTAGATTGTTTCAGTTTTGAAGAGAGAACAGCATTAGCGTGGACGGAAGCGTTAACGCTTATCCACTCTTCCACTATTACTGAAGAAATGTATAACAGTGTAGAAAGCACCTTCGGAAAAGAAGGGCTGATAGAACTCACGTCTATTATTCTTCAAATTAATAGCTGGAACCGTATTTCAGTAAGCCTTCAGTTTCAACCTTCTATTTAGTAGTAAGGAAGACGTGAAAATGACTATCATGAAACAAGTACAAAATAACAAATTGGGTGTAGCCGCCTGCTTGTGCTTTTTTTGGGGAAGTACCCTTTTCTTGCCAGCCTTCAGCAAATTTGCAACCGCTGGAGTATGGTTGTTTATGGCGGGTTCTCTATTGATGCTTTTAGACATCTTGAGCATTAAAACCAACTAGGCTTTGCGCTAATAGTGTTTAAGAGTGTATATACAACTATGCACTCTTTTATTGAGCGAAATTTACTGCTGTATATTGGTACAAGAAAAGTGAGTTTCGATTTTACTTTGATATATATGGCATAAGCCATTGAATGGGGAGAGAGAAGTTGGTCGGTGTGAGAGGATTTGAACCTCCGACCCCTGACACCCCATGACAGTGCGCTACCAGGCTGCGCTACACACCGACCGAAAGAGCGGATAAGTCTACTCAAATTTGTTCACATTGCAACGAGAATTAGCAATAAGCCTGTTTAAGCGCTCAATTGCTAACCATCTTCACTAATTTCTACGTCAAATCACATAGTTGCCAATTAATTTGTTAGGCCAGCGTAACGTAACACACCCCAGTTACTACCAGTGCAACTAACACGTTGAGCACCACACCCTCTCTGGCCATAGTTTTTATGTCGAACTTTTCCGTTGAGTATGCAATGGCGTTAGGCGCTGTAGCTACTGGCAGCATAAAAGCGCAACTTGCGCTAATTGCCGCGGGGATCATCAACAACTTAGGATCTACGCCCACAGCCATACCCGCGGCCGCTAGAATTGGCATTAGTAGTGTAGATGTTGCCGTGTTAGAGGTAATTTCCGTCAAGAAGGTAACGAACAAGCAAATTCCAAGTACCAATAGAAGAACAGGAAGCGTAGAAAGTCCCGTTAGCCATGTTCCCATAAGAACACTTAAGCCTGATGACATAAATGCTTTGGCAATACAAATACCGCCAGCAAACAATAACAACATGCCCCACGGAATATCGTTTGCGGTTTTCCAATCAAGAAGTTTGTCGTTGTTTCCTTTTTCGTCTACTTCACCGCTATCGTTTCCGCTGTTTGTAAAGAACATAGCAGCAACACCCGCTACGGCAATAGTACTGTCACTTATTGTGCTTATGCCTATCCAAGCAGTCCAAAAAGGTCTGAAAATCCAAGCTAAAGCGACAGTGCCAAAAATAGCAAGAACACGCTTCTCGGCTTTTGTCCATGTGCCTGGGACAGGTAAATCGATGTTCCCCACTTGTTTAATACCGCGCGCTAACCATAAGGCCATAATAGGTACGCCTAGTATTACGATTGGTACGCCTGTTTTCATCCAGTCGATAAAGCTGTATTCAATACCTTGTGTTTCTTCATACACGCTCATAAAGATAATATTAGGTGGCGTCCCAATCGGTGTCCCTACCCCACCTAGGCTTGCCGAATAAGCGATACCAAGTATAAGCGCCACGCCAAATCGAGGATTGTCTACTGCGTTAATAATAGCGATAGCCATTGGCAACATCATTAGGATTGTTGCCGTGTTACTAATCCACATACTGAGTACTGCGGTTGTTAACATGAAGCCCAGTACCAGTTTGAGCGGGCTACCGCTGCCCGTGATACGCAACATGTAAATGGCGAAACGCTTGTGTAAGTTAGCGCGCTCCAACCCTTTTGAAAGCATGAAAGCAGCCATTAATAGAATGATAACGTGGCTTCCGAGAGCAGAGGCAGCTTCGCTGTGAGACAACACACCAAATAGCGGGAATAGCGCGAAGGGTAAAAGTGAGGTAGCGGGAATGGGGAGCGCTTCAGTCACCCAGAGCACAGCGACAAATAGCGTAATTGCTGCGGTAAAAATGATCTCACTGGGCTGATCAATGGCCCACAATCCCAAGCCACATAGTACTGAAGCGATAAAGGCAAATAGAATTATGCTGTTTTTACGTGTTGGCTTTCGTTGTAGAGTTTCTGAAGAAGGTTCAGAGTTTGTGTGCATTGCGCTTCCCGTTACTAATAGCTTTATTATAAGTGCTAGTTATTGCTCTTATATTTTCTATCAGTAATTAGCGGGAAACGCACTACGCTTTTGCGAAAAAAACGTGTTTTTAAGACGGTTTCTTTTATTTACTCTCGTCGTCTGACGAGATTCGGCTTGCAACTGCGCCTGCTTGGCCTTTGTATTTAGCGTCCACTCGTGCGTTGTACGGCTTTTCGGCTGGCGCCGATAAAACCTCAAAGCTAAGTGCCCCTATTTTCATTTTAGGGCGAAGCGCCAGCGGTAACTTACCACTGTTGTAAAACTCAAGAACGATGTTGCCCGACCAACCTGGATCTATTCGATGCGCGGTCACGTGAACCATTAAGCCCAAACGCGCAAGCGAAGAACGCCCGTCTAACCAACCTACGATGTTGTCAGGCAAAGTTACTGACTCGTGGGTAATAGCAAGCGCCAGTTCTCCGGGGTGTAGAAAGAAGGCTTTACCCTCTTCTAGTTCAATTTCATCGCTCATAACATGGTCGAGCGCTTCTTGAACCTGTGCTTTCGGCCCACTTAAATCGATAAACGGCGCTTGGTGATCTTCAAACACGCGAAATTTATTACCTAGGCGGATATCTACCGTTACACCACTTATTTGATCGTAGCTGGGTGTAGGGTCAATTTTAATTTTTCCATCTTGCAGATGTTGGTAGATATCGCGGTCGCACAAGCGCATGGTGTATTCCTCATTTCGTTAGGCCGCTATTATGCGTATGTCGCCGCATGCATTCAACTGCTCAAAGGCTTGTTTTATCTGCTTTTGCGCAATTTTCGTATAGTTTTATCAAATTTTAAATTTAAGCAATCGAACCTGGCTATAATTCACCTTTACTACACCTGTCTGAATTTACCTATCCGTCGGGCATTCCTGATATTTGTTACCTAGATATTTCAAGCTAGTTACTCTTTACCAACAATGCCAATCGGGTTGCCCTTAATGTGTCTAACTGCCCCTTTTCGAGGCGCAACAGTAAGGGCCAATTGCATAGACAGTGCTCTAGCTGCCTCGCGATAGCTTTCACTTAAGTCGCTATCAGGCGAAGTAATTAACAAAGGCGTGCCGGCATCGCCATGCTCGCGAATATGGATATCAAGCGGTAGCTGACCTAAAAGTGGCAGTCCATGGCGTTCGGCAAGCGCCTCGCCCCCGTCTTTTGAAAACACATAGTCTTTGGTACCACAGGCTCTGCACTGGTAATAACTCATGTTTTCAATAAGCCCTAATACAGGTACGTTAACTTTTTCAAACATGCTTATGCCTTTTTGGGCGTCGGCTAGCGCTAAGTCTTGCGGCGTTGTAACTACCACTGAAGCAGTCAGCGGAACCTGTTGCGCCATCGTCAGTTGAATATCGCCTGTTCCTGGTGGCATATCTACAATTAAGTAGTCCAGCACGGGCCATAGGGTTTCATCTAATAACTGCTTTAACGCCCTGCTTGCCATTGGCCCTCGCCATACGGCCGCGTCTTCCTGAGGCACTAAATAGCCAATTGAGTTCGCCACCAGCCCATGTGACATAAGGGGCTGCATGTGCTTATTATCTTCACTTTCAGGGTGAGCATCGGGGTTGCCCAACATAATGGGAATTGATGGCCCATAAATATCGGCATCCAAAATCCCTACTTTCGCGCCTTCCTGCATAAGCGCAAACGCTAAATTAATGCTGGTTGTCGACTTACCTACGCCACCCTTGCCTGAAGCCACCGCTATGATGTTTTTAATGTTGGTGACCGGAGCTACTTCTGTTTCTCCACTTGCTACACTTTGTTTAAACGTAAGCTGGTCATCGCCAAGCTTCCCTTTTAGCTGTTTAAGCACTTCTTGTTTTAGCGTGTCTAACTGGGTAGCAATACAAAATGGCAAGGTAACTGTCACGCCTCCATCTTCGTTCTCTGGCTGACTAAAAGCACACCATGGCAAGGTAACTTCAACATCTAATGAAAAATACTTGGCCAAAATTGCAGCAACTTTTTGAGTTGCCGGCTCTGCTTTGCGAGAAAAGAACATAAAATGCCTTACTAGTAGTAGAATTGTGTGAATTACGTAATGCAAAAAACGCGGTTTTCCGCTAGTATTTGCAGCCATTTTGAAACGCAAAGAATCAATAACGTCATTATGTCAGAAAAACGCCGAATTCTGGTAACCAGTGCGTTGCCATACGCAAATGGCTCTATTCACTTAGGTCATTTGCTAGAACACATTCAAACCGACATCTGGACTCGTTTTCAGCGCCTTCGCGGAAACGAATGTTACAGTGTTTGCGCCGACGATGCACACGGTACGCCGGTTATGCTTAAAGCCCAAGAGCTTGGCATTACACCAGAAGAAATGGTGGCAAGAACGCGTGCTGAACATCACCAAGACCTTGTTGATTTTCACGTAGATTACGACAACTACTATGTAACCCATTCGCCAGAAAACAAGGCGCTGTGTGAAGAAATTTACACCCGTTTAGATAACGCGGGTTACATCAGCAAACGCACCATTAACCAGCTGTTCGACCCTGAAAAAGAAATGTTCTTACCGGATCGTTTCGTTAAGGGTACCTGCCCAAGCTGTGGCGCAGAAGATCAAAACGGCGACAGCTGTGACGTATGTGGCGCAACGTATAGCCCAACAGAAGTAAAGAACCCGCGCAGCGTTGTATCGGGTGCTACACCAGTACTACGTGAGTCTGAGCACTTCTTCTTTGACCTGCCAAAATTTGAAGGCATGTTAAAAGAGTGGATCCGCTCAGGTGCCCTGCAGGAAGAAATGGCTAACAAGCTGCAAGAATGGTTTACTGAAGGTCTTCAGCAGTGGGACATCAGCCGTGATGCGCCGTATTTTGGTTTTGAAATTCCAGGTGCGCCGAACAAATTTTTCTACGTGTGGGTAGATGCGCCTGTTGGCTACATGGCAAGTTTCAAAAACTTCTGCGACCAAAACAATCTAGAGTTTGATGACTTCTGGAAAGCAGACTCAGACGCTGAGCTTTATCACTTTATTGGTAAAGATATTACCTACTTCCACTGCCTGTTCTGGCCTGCCATGCTAGAAGGCGCGGGATACCGTAAGCCTACTGGCGTAAACATTCACGGTTTCGTAACCGTAAACGGTGCGAAAATGTCAAAGTCGCGCGGCACGTTTATAAAAGGCCGTACTTACCTTGACCACCTGAACCCAGAATATCTGCGTTACTACTTTGCGTCTAAGTTAGGCGACGGTGTTACCGACATCGACCTTAACTTTACTGACTTCGCACAAAAAGTGAATTCAGACCTGGTCGGCAAAGTGGTTAACATTGCTAGCCGCTGCGCTAGCTTTATTACTAAGCGTTTTGACGGCAAATTATCTGACAACGTGATTGAGCCGGAGCTGATTGCTGAGTTCCAAAACGCGTCAGACAGCATTGCTGCACTCTTCGAGAAGCGTAAGTACCACCAAGCCGTGCGCGAAATCATGGCCCTTGCTGATAAAGCGAACCAGTTCATTGATAACAATGCACCTTGGGTAACCATTAAAGACGAGACTAAGCAGCAGTTCACACACGATGTATGCTCGCTAGGTATCAACATGTTCCGTCTGTTAGTGATTTACTTGAAGCCTGTGCTTCCTGTACTTGCAGAAAAAGCAGAAGAATTCTTAAACGATAAGTTCGACTGGAATTCACTTCAAACCCTATTGAAAGGCCACGCCATCAACAAATTTAAGCCAATGATGCAGCGTGTAGAAATGGAGAAAATCGACGCCATGGTTGAAGATTCAAAAGAAAGCCTAGCGCCAGCAGCACCGGCAATCGACCCAGACAGCCCGCTTGCTAAAGACCCTATCAGCGACACTATCTCGTTTGATGAGTTCGCTAAGGTAGATTTACGTATTGCACGTATTGCTAAAGCTGAACACGTAGAAAAAGCTGACAAACTTTTACGCTTAGAGCTAGATTTAGGCGGCGAAACTAAGCAAGTTTTTGCAGGTATTAAGTCGGCCTACTCGCCTGAAGCCCTCATCGGTAAGCACACGGTAATGGTGGCAAACCTAGCCCCTCGTAAAATGCGTTTTGGCATGAGTGAAGGCATGGTATTAGCCGCGGGCCCTGGTGGCGACGAGCTATACATTCTTGAGCCGCACGAAGGTGCAAAGCCGGGTATGCGCGTTAAGTAAGCTTTGAAGTGCCCCATAAAAATAAGGTGTCATTCAGCGCTATAACGCGACGGGATGTCACCTTTTTTATTGGGCGGTCAAAGCGGCGCCTAGATTTATAAAGCAAAAATCATATAACCAGAATCAAGGTGCAAGCACGTAACTTGGTATGCTAATAAGCCTTATCATCCTACACTCCTCCCTCACTAATTACTTACCCACTCACTAACCTTATCTGCCTAAGGCAAATCGGCTAGAAAACTCTTGTCAAAAAACAGCGCAGTTCAGTTCGGTTTGAATCTAGGCGATCTAACCCTCTTTTTTTAACGTAATCAACGTGATTAATTAATAAAAGAGGTATTTATGGAAGATTTCTTCGGGACTAATATCGATTTATCGGAATTAACCGAAAAAGCTATTTCACTGGTGATGACTTACACCCCCAAATTATTATTGGCTATTCTTACTTTGGTGGTGGGTCTCTGGTTAGTGAATCGTTTTGTAAACCTATTAGATCATCGGCTAGGTAAAAAGGATCCCACGTTAAATAAGTTTCTGTGCGGACTTATCAGTGCGGTGCTAAAAGTAATGCTGTTGATTTCAGTTGCCTCAATGATAGGCATTGAAACCACCTCATTTATTGCCGTCGTAGGTGCAGCAGGTTTAGCTATTGGTCTGGCATTACAAGGCAGCCTGGCGAACTTTGCTGGCGGTGTGCTAATACTGATTTTTAAACCCTTTAAAGTGGGTGACACCATTGAAGCAGAGGGTCATTTAGGCTCAGTGTCAGAGATACAAATTCTTTATACTGTACTTAACACTTTTGACAATAAGCGCATTGTTATTCCCAATGGCAGCCTGTCTAATGCTACGTTAATTAACGTTAGCGTATATGATAAACGCCGTTGCGACATGACATTTGGCATAGGTTACGATGACGATATCGATAAAGCGAAGAAGGTGTTGCAGCGTCTATTTGAAGAAGATGAGCGCTCGTTGACCGACCCTGCACCAAGAATTTGTGTAGGCGGATTAGGCGATAACTCAGTCGATTTAATGTTTAGACCGTGGGTCGCCACAGATGACTTGTGGCCTTACTACTGGGATATGCAGGAAAAAGTTAAAAAAGCTTTTGACGAAGAAGGTATTAGCATCCCATATCCACAACGAGATGTGCACCTCTATAAAACGAGTAACGACTAACGTCTCAGTTAGGAGATAGCAGTCTATGCTATCTCCAATTCCCCTTTCAAACTTGCGTAAAAACACGAAAGCCATCCATTTTAGTTACAACATCTTGGTAAATATAGAAGATGGTTAGCGTCTGTCGCTGCTTTCAAGTTAAGAGCTTGGCGTGCTCTCTTTGCACATGGCATACACATTAACAATACTAGCGCAGCGTGCGATTCATCGTAGAGGTCCTTACACTGGCGCCCACCGCCGAAAAACGCGGCTTCAAATTGCGTTTGGGCTTTATTGCGGTCATGGGTATAACCCGCTTTTTCGCGAGTATTACGTACACCGCACTGCACCATGGCAAGTAAGATGCTAAATAGTCTTGAAGCTTAACCGCCCCTTTCCACTTTTGTTGAAAAAAGAGCGTTGAGAACATCACTTGACGTTGTTCAACAATTTCAAATCCCAGTAGCTGAAGCCAATCTTTAATGCGATAGGACGTAAAAAAGCGTGCATCGTGTAGGATATTTCCGCGCTTAACAGGTAGAAATTTGGCAATGCCGGCGAGGCTTAAGGGGTTAAAGCCACTTATGATCACATAACCGTTTTGTGTAATAACGCGGTCTACTTCTCTTAATATTTCGTGAGGGTCTTGTGCAAAATCTAATTCATTAGCAAGTAGAAAGCCATCAATGCTGTTTTCGGCGAAGGGTAAGCAGTGCGACTGGCCAACTACCGTGTTTTCTCTACTTATTTTCAGTTCGCGTTTATCACCGCCTAACGATATACCCGATGCATTGTGATTGGGAAAGCCCTCTTTCGCTTCATTGTGGTGTGGCTGCTCGCTAGCTAGGTCATTAAACGGAACGTGATTAATGTGGTGTCGGATTGGACTAGTGTCGAGATTTATATCGGCACTTAGCGAGCCTAGTTTGGCAAAGTGATACCCAAAAATTCGCTCAGCATAATCGCTACAAACTGCATTGACCGCATGTCGAATGTGCTCTCCCGCGGGGAAATCATTCCAATTTGTAGGGTAGCGTGGCGGTTTGGCTTTAAACGCCGATCTCATTAACACTGCGCGCTCTTAGGTTGCTCTGCTCTTCACAAGTCCCTATAGTAACGCATAATTCTACCTACACAAGCAGGTACTCTTATGACGGCAGAAACACTTCCTTCAGGCGTAGCCATTCATCCTATTCCCGCTTTTACCGACAATTACATTTGGTGTATTTATAACGAGAGTAGCGCTATTGTTGTCGACCCAGGTGATGCTGAGCCAGTGCTGGCCTTTATTAAAGCCAAAGGCTTAACGCTAAGTGCAGTTCTCATCACTCATCACCACAGAGACCACACAGGTGGTATTGCTAAATTAGTATCTGCAGTACCAGATTTGCCAGTTATTGGCCCAAGAGGCAATCACATAAGAGGAATAACTAAATCTGTTTCTCAAGGCGATACTGTCTCGCTACCTGTTTTTAAAATGGCACTGCAAGTAATGGAAGTGCCAGGTCATACCCTTGATCACATTGCTTTCTTCGGGCATGGCGCATTGTTTTGCGGCGACACGCTATTTTCAGCAGGTTGCGGACGATTGTTTGAAGGTTCGCCAGAGCAAATGCATCATTCACTGAATAAGTTAAAGCGACTGCCAGACACCACGAAAGTGTTCTGTACACATGAGTATACTCAGGCTAATGTCCAGTTTGCTTTAGCGGTAGAGCCAGACAATGAGGCGCTGTGTGACTACGCACAGTGGGTGGCAGAAAAACGCGCTCAAGGTCAGCCTACACTACCAAGTAATCTCAAAGAGCAAAAAAACATAAACCCATTTTTACGGGCTCATGAACTTTCTGTGAAAACTGCTGCCGAAGCCTATTGCGAAAATAACCTGGCTGACGATGTAGCGGTATTTGCTGCAGTTCGCCGCTGGAAAGATGAGTTTTGATGCAAAAGTAAGCCGATTATCGTAACATGGTCGGTTTGCAGTGCTCCACGAGGTTTCTTCATATATGCAGTTGAAGTTTTTCCCACTGTCGCCACTGATATTGGCGCTAGGTTTAACGGGTTGTCAGTTAACCGATAATAATAACGACAATGCACAATTAGAAAGTAACGAAACCGCTTCACTAGAAGCGTGCAGTGAAATTCATAACAACGAAGAAGCCATTTCTGATTGTGAAATTGCAAGAGACGGCGTTATTGATGTTGTTCACCCCAATGATGATACGCTAGAAGAAGGCGCTGAGCTTACCGATACACCGGATATGCATACGCAGGCGGTCGTTACTGACGTATGGGAACGTGCAAGTGCGAATTTCGCCTTACCTATCCCTGACGACAAACGCATTAGCGCACAGCGTAAATGGTACCTGAAGCACCCAGAGTATATGGCTCGCGTTGTAAAACGTGCCAAGCCTTTTCTTTATTACATTACCGAAGAAATTGAAAAGCGCGACATGCCGATGGAGCTTGTGCTTTTACCAATAGTAGAAAGTGCTTTCGATCCCTTTGCTTATTCCCATGGCCGAGCGGCTGGTATGTGGCAGTTTATTCCTGGCACAGGCAAGCGCTTTGGTATGCAACAGAATTGGTGGTATGACGGACGTCGAGACGTTGTTGCGTCTACTCAAGGTGCACTTGACTATCTAACCTATCTAAACGAAATGTTTGATGGTAATTGGCTGCACGCACTTGCCGCCTATAATAGTGGCGAAGGCCGCGTTCAAAGAGCTATTAAAGCTAACAAACGCGCGGGTAAACCTACCGACTTTTGGAACTTAAATTTACCCAAAGAGACACGTGCTTACGTGCCTAAATTGCTTGCGCTGGCTGATATTCTAAAAAATAAAGATGAATATGCGTATGCGTGGCCTGAAGTTGAGAATGTTGCGGTTATCGAAGTGGTTGATATCGGCTCACAAGTCGATTTAGCGTTTGCCGCCGAACTTGCTGGTATGTCTTTAAAAGAACTACACGGGTTAAACCCAGGGTTCAATCGTTGGGCAACGTCACCAGAAGGACCACATAGATTAATACTTCCCCTTGATAAGGCTGCTGCGTTCTCTCAAGCACTGGCTAAAATTGATCAAAAAGAGCGATTGAACTGGGTGCGCCACTCGGTGAAGCCCGGCGACAGCTTAGGTAAAATCGCTAAGCAGTATCACACCACAGTGAAAGTTCTTAAAAAAGTGAATGAGCTAGACTCGTCCATGATCCGCGTGGGTCAAGCGATAATGGTACCAGTAGCACTTCAAGAACTGGACAGCTACACATTATCTCAGGAACAGCGTCTAGCCAGCTTGCAGAACGGCAACACGTCTAAGCAAAAAGTACGTCATACCGTACAATCTGGTGATACGCTTTGGGATATTGCCCGTAAGTACAATATAAGCACTAAACAGTTAGCTAAATGGAACGGTATGGCCCCTGGCGATATGCTTCACCCTGGCAAAACCTTAGTTATCTGGCAGGAAGGTAAAGCGCAAGACGGTGTTACCAAAAAAGTGACCTACACAGTAAGAAATGGCGATTCGTTGTCTCGTATCGCCAGCAAGTTCAATGTTAGAGTAAGCGACATAGGCAAGTGGAATTCACTTAATACTAAGCGCTATTTACAACCTGGTCAGAAGCTAAAACTTTATGTAGACGTTATAAGGTTGAACGCATCAAGCTAACCTTTAGTACTTAAAGTTCAATACTGTTCATGCCTAACTGCATTTACGTTACGCTTTAAGTCAGAATACAGGATAAGGAAATGCTAAGAATTAACCGAGAAAATTTGCGAAACAGTCATGAAACGCCTTGGTTAATCTTAGATTTAGTCATGTTAGGTATACTTTTTGTGAACCTAACATGGCTCATTTTCGACGCCTTATACGCCACCGACTTTGTCTATGGTCTATTGGGCACGTATTTTCCCGCTTTTCTTAGTGCTTACGATCCCGTTCACAACAACTTTCTGTTGGTCGACTTGGTGTTTATCGCCATTTTCTTCAGCGAATTTTGCTTCCGGTGGGTTGTAGCTATTGTGCGTAAGGAACACTTACGCTGGTACTTTTTTCCGTTTTTGCATTGGTACGATATCATAGGTCTAATCCCTACTGGACCTACCCGCCTATTTCGTTTCTTGCGCATATTTTCTATTTTGCACCGCCTGCACAAATTCGAAATCATCGACTTAAATCAAACCGCGGTCTTTCGTTTTTTTGCGTTTTACTACGATGTATTTGTTGAAGAGTTAAGCGACCGGATTGTTGTAAAAGTGCTCAGCGATGCGCAAAAAGACATCTCAGCAGGTTCGCCTTTATTAGACGATATCAACGCACAAGTACTGGCCCCCCGCCGTCCTGTCATTACCCAATGGATGGCTGGCGTTATCAACCATTTAGGCCAGTCAATTCAAAGCGAAGAGCACGGCGAGGTGATACGGGAGCACGTGCGCAAGAGCGTGGGTAAAGCGGTGAGAAGTAATGCACAAGTTTCTTCCCTGCATTACCTACCTGTTATCGGCAAAACCATTGAAAATACGTTGGAAGAGTCAGTCACCGATATCGTGACCACATCGCTGGTTAATCTGTTAAGCGACTTAGACGCAGAGCGCATCGACCATTTCATTTCAGTCGGCATGCACGACTATACCCCTACCGCCGATGCACTTGATAAAGAAGTACTTAACGTTGTAAACGAATGCTTAGAACTGGTGAAAGCGCACGTTGCACAGCAGCGTTGGAAGTCACATCTCACCGAAAAAGAATCGGCTATCCCCACTGGCAAGCCCGAAATTTAATTAATTTGTAAAGCGGTAGAGTCAAGGTGAACGCTAGCCAGTATTCCGTTCAGCCATTGTTCATACAAATAAGCTAATATAAAGTCCTTACGAATATAATTATAACGATTAGAGGGACTTATGATGAAAAGTAAACGCTGCCGAATGTTCAGCCGCTCATTTAACCACGCAATACTAGTAATTTGTATAGCGGCATTTGCTTCAGGCTGTATGGTGATCTTGCCGACCTCTTCTATTTCCACTAACCAAGAACCTGAAAAAATAGTTGAGCGCATTGAATACAATGCAAACCGATGCTGGTCCACACTGCATCAGCCAATCCATAGCGATATAGTCGTAAACACGTACACAATACAAAACGGCTACAAACTCACGGCCAGTCGTAAAGAAGGGAGCACCCCGCAATATCCTTTTTTACACGTCACCGTTACCCACTCAACCTACGGCAGCGAGGTATCTGTTCGAGAAGGTGAGTTTAACTTGGGCACAGACTTAAATTTAAGTGATGATGTAAATCGATGGATAAATGGCGACAATAGCTGCTAAGACTGATAAGGCGTACACACTATTTTTCAGTAGTAGACAGAATAATACTCGTCTCACTATTAAGCACGCCTTTAACGCCGCGCACTTCTTTTAAAATGCCATCTAAGTGCGCGAGACTTTCGGCGGTTATAACAATAAGTAAATCCCAATTTCCGTTTGTAGTATGAAACCGTTCAACACCATTCACCTGCCTAAGCTTACTAATAAGCTGTGTTGTACTAAGCCCTTCAAGCTCGACTGACATAAGAGCTTTTATTTTGTCTGGTTGCAGCTGCTCGTTAACACGAATAGTAAAACCGTCGATCACCCCCGAATTTACTAACCTGTCGATTCGTTTTTGCACCGTATTTCGCGATAACGAGAGGACTTCAGCTAGCACGGTTACAGGTGTTCGCGCATCGCGCTTCAATATATCGAGAAGCTCGCGATCTTTCGCATCTAAATCTACATACATAGCCATTTCCCCAATAGATAAATGAATCGTCGAGTCATTAACGCATTATCCAAGACTAATTAGCGAAAAGCATAATGATAAAACAATTGAGCATTATGCTTAAACTAAATAACAACTTGCAACACCTTGAGCATGGTTAAGTGAATTCGCCAGAGAATAAAATACACGCTCTTTTCAGTGGAAATATTTCAGCTAAGGGCTGTAGGACGTTATATGCAAGCCAGTCACATCAAAAACTCACGATCAACTACACCAAATTCCGTTTTAATGGTACGCCCCTGTGCCTTTCGCCCCAACGAACAAACAGCCAAAGACAATAGTTTTCAGAAGCCCCTTGTATCGACGGGAAAAAATAGAGCGAAAATATCAAAGAATGCGTGTGCGGAATTTGATGAGATGGTTCGGACTTTACGTATGAACCACATAACGGTAGAGGTGTTTAAAACCGAAGGGGAAAACACGCCCGATGCCGTATTTCCAAATAATTGGTTAAGTACACATCCCAATGGTTTGCTTGTCACCTACCCTATGTACTGTGAAAACCGCCGAGCGGAGCGTCGTGACGATATTGTCAGTTATCTGCAGCAACACTATATCGTACAGCAAGCTAAAGATTTATCTTTCCTTGAAGATGACGGAGATTTTGTTGAAGGTACAGGGGCTATGGTGATCGACCATGTAAACGCGCTAGCCTATGTTTGCCTATCCCAACGAGCCAATAAGAGAGCTGTAATATCGGCGTGTAAAGCTATTGGTTTAACGCCTATATGTTTTAGCGCCTTTGATACTGCTGGTACGGCGATTTACCACACCAACGTAATGATGTGTGTGGGCAGTGATTTTGCCATTGTTGCTACTAGCATGATAGAAGAAAGCGACAAAAATGTGGTGCTTTCAACACTTAAGGAGACAGGTAAAAACGTCATCGAAATTAGCGAAGAACAAGTGAATAGTTTTGCCGGAAACTGCCTAGAGCTTTTGAATAGCAATGGAAAACGTTTATTACTTATATCAGACACTGCTTTTAGTTCAATGAACGAAGAGCAACTAGCTTTACTACCCAGCGATCTTACTTTACTTCCCATCGCAGTGCCTACTATTGAAATGGGAGGAGGCTCCGTCCGCTGCATGGTCGCGGGTATTCACCTTGAGTGTAAAACGATTGGCGCTAAACAAACTACGACTAATAACATCAGCTTTGACACCCGCGTGAGGCTAGCAAAAGGTGATGACTTGGAAGGCTTGCTTGCGTTAGCTGAAGCTGCATCGCCAGGTATGACAACCTTCCCACCGGATAGAGCAACGCTTGATAACAAATTAAAGCGTTCAATTAGAGAAGAACAAAAACTTATGCGTCAAGAGCGTCCAGACTACCTTTTGTTTGTATTGGAGGACCTTCGAACTGGCAAGCTTATTGGTACATCTGCAATTTTTGGTGAATTAGGAAAAGAGGACAGTTTTTATAGTTACAAGCGAGAAAAAGTCGCACAGCGAAATAAATCACTAGGCGCACACTACACCCACGACATACTGCACCTAAGTCACCATTTTGAGGGGTACGCGGAAGTGGCATCACTCTACTTACTGCCTGAATACAGAAAACACTTCAACGGAAAACTACTTTCAAAAGTACGCTACCTTTTTATGGGTTTACATCAGCATGTATTTCCAAAGCAAGTCATGGCCGATCTACGAGGCTATGTAAATAAGGATGGGGAATCGCCTTTCTGGAATGCCGTCGGACGTCACTTTTTTCCTATGACATACGCTGAAGCGGATTTATATGGTGCCGTAAACGGAAATCAATTTATTGCTGATTTAATGCCCAAACTTCCACTGTATGTAAATATGTTACCCAAAGAGGCTCAGTCGGCTATTGGTAAACCACATAACGACGGCCAACCCGCTATGGCAATGCTAGAAAAAGAAGGGTTTAAATTCACGAACTACATCGATATTTTTGATGGTGCGCCAAGTATGGAAGCTGAAGTTTCAAGCCTAAAAACTGTCAAATCAACAAAGCAAGTAAGAATAAAAGTTGGCGAAGGTACAAGGCGCGGCACCGAGAGTAAAATGAAGCTTATCGCCACGTTAAGCCAGCCTTTTTATGCAATGATGGCAGAAACCGAAGAACAAGACGAAATAGCTGTTATTTCTCGCAAAACAGCACAAGCATTAAACGTTAGCTCGGGATATACCATTTTACTTTCAGATGTTTAGCCTCGTGCGTATATCCAAAAACCGCTGTTCAATGACGAAAACTCGGTGTGCGCTTTGAGCTTAACTAAAAAGAAAGCCCGCAAATGCGGGCCTTCATTCTGTTAAAAAGTATGGGCTGCTAATTACGCTTTACGCCACGTAGTACCGCTTGGGCCGTCTTCTAACACTACGCCTTTTGCGTTTAACGCATCGCGTGCGGCATCTGCCGCTGCCCAGTCTTTGGAGGCACGGGCATCGTTACGCTGTTTAATTAACGCTTCAATCTCTGCTGCTTCATCGTCATTGCCTTCACCGCCTTTAAGGTAAGTATCTGGGTCACTTTGAAGCATACCTAAAATTGCACCTAGACCTTTAAGAACAGCAGCCAGTTTACCTGCTTCTTCTACGTTATCTTTTTGGCGGTTAAGCTCACGTGCCACATCGAACAACACCGAAAAGGCTTCAGGTACGTTTAAGTCGTCGTTCATTGCCGCTTCAAAGCGCGTTAGGTAGCCACCGTGGTTAAGGTCAGTACTTTCGTCTACTGTTACACCACGCAGCGCGGTGTACAAACGCTCTAGGGCGGCCTTCGCTTGAGTAATATTGTCTTGAGAGTAACTTAACTGGCTACGGTAATGCGCCGACATCAGGAAGAAACGCAATGTTTCTGAGTCGTGCTCTTTAAGCACATCGCGCAAGGTAAAAAAGTTACCCAATGACTTAGACATTTTTTCGTCATTAACCTGTACCATACCCGCGTGCATCCACACGTTTACGTAAGGTGTGTCATACGCACAGCACGACTGAGCCACTTCGTTTTCGTGATGTGGGAACGTTAAATCTGAGCCACCGCCGTGAATATCAAAGTGCGCACCAAGATGCTTATGATTCATTGCAGAACATTCAATGTGCCATCCCGGACGTCCCTCGCCCCATGGCGATTGCCATGCAGGCTCACCAGGCTTGGTGGTTTTCCACAGTACGAAGTCTAGCGGGTCGTCTTTTCCTGCCGCCACTTCAACACGAGCACCCGCTTTAAGCTGATCTAAGTCTTGTTTGCTTAACTTGCCATAATCTTCGTACTTGCTTACGTCGAATAGTACATCGCCGCTTTTAGCTTGATAGGCGTAGCCTTTGTCCATGAGTCGCTGGATAATTTCAATGATCTCATCCATATGTCCACTTACTGTCGGCTCGACGTCTGGCTCTAGTAAGTTAATCGCCGCAAAGTCTTCGTGCATCATGGCAATAGTGCGTGCAGTTAGCGCCTCAAAGCTTTCGCCATTTTCATTGGCGCGAGCAATAATCTTATCGTCGATATCGGTGATATTGCGCACGTACTTCACATCTAAACCAAGGTGGCGCATGTAGCGTACTAAGACATCGAAACTCAGGTAAGTACGGGCATGACCCATATGACTTAGGTCATAAACGGTAATACCACAAACATACAAACCCACTTTCCCTTCTTGAAGCGGTACAAACTTCGCTTTTTCACGGGTTCGGGTGTTGTAAAGATGTAGCATGTCTATATTTCCTATTTGTCATAATTTTTCGGCCGCAAAGTTTAGCACTGTCACGATTTAAATGGTACAAGCCTTTTGCAACGATATGGCTGGGTTTTGCGATAACCGTCTCTTTGCGCTAACGACTCGTTTTGCGCTAAAATGCCGCCACTTTATATGTATGCTAACACACAGGACAAACCACAATGGTTACGTTAAAAACAAATTTCGGTGACATCACCCTAGAGCTTTTTGAAGATAAAGCGCCTAAAACGGTAGCTAACTTCATTTCTTACGTTGAAGACGGTTTTTTTGATAACACTATTTTTCACCGTGTAATCAACAACTTTATGATCCAAGGTGGTGGTTTTACGCCAGATATGGATCAGAAAGACACAAAAGACCCTATTGAAAACGAAGCGGACAACGGCGTAGCAAACGAAGTGGGAACAATCGCGATGGCGCGTACCCAAGATCCACACTCTGCGACGGCTCAGTTTTTTATTAATGTAAATAACAACGACTTCCTTAACCACTCTAGCAAGTCTGTCAATGGTTGGGGCTACTGTGCATTCGGTAAAGTAACTGAAGGTATGGATGTTGTTGAAAAAATTAAGGCTGTTAAAACCGGTAACAGCGGCTATCACCAGGATGTTCCTGTTGAGCCTGTTATCATTGAAAAAGCGACTATTTCTTAAATAGCCGCTGACATCTATGCTTGAATAGCTGTCTCAATAACGCCTTGGCCAATATGATTTTCAAGACATACTCAAGGCCTTGAGTTAAAAACAAGCCGCGTTACTTTAACGCGGCTTTTTAAACCACAATAAGAAGATTTATGTCGTTCACCTACTTCATTGCCGACTTGCACCTAAGTGCCGACCGCCCTGACATTACAGAATGCTTAATGCGCTTTTTAAAAGAAGACGCGATTAATGCTGATGCACTTTACGTTCTTGGTGACTTGTTTGAAGTTTGGATTGGCGACGACAACGTTACTCCATTTAACACTGCCATAGCATCAGCTTTCAAGGCAGTGAGTCAGCATTGCCCTATTTACTTTATTCACGGTAATCGCGATTTCGCCATACGTGAAAAGTGGCTATCAAAAGCCGGCATGACGTTATTAAACGAACAAGAAGTTGTAGACTTATACGGCACACCTACCCTGCTTACTCATGGTGACGAACTATGCACTCGCGATGTTGCTTATCAAAAGTTTCGCAAGAAATCCCGCGGTTGGTGGTGGCCACGTTTAATGCTTGCGCTTCCTTTATGGTATCGACAGCGTGTTGCCGATAACGGTCGCAAGGAAAGTAAGGCAAAGCAGCAAAATCTTAAGCCAGATATTATGGATGTCACGCCTGAAGAAGTGGTGAAAGTCATGGAAAAATGGGGCGTGCAGCGCATGATACATGGCCACACACACAGACCCAACATTCATAGCCTTACAGCAAACGGCAAGCCTGCAACTCGTATTGTACTTGGCGATTGGTATGATCAAGGCAGTGTATTGAAGGTTACTGAGAATGATGTGATGCTGCAGAAACATAACTTCAGTTAGTCCCCATCATTATTTGTTACAAACTAGCCGAAAGTACATGTGTCAGACGCTGGCTTAATTTTTGTTCTGTGGTATAAAGAATAAAAGCAAGTTAGTCATCATGGATGGTGTAAATGACAGATGTTCTTCTTTCCCCTACAAACTTCTGGTTTAGCATTTCGCTTATAGCCGTTTTCTTTATTTTCATACTAGAACTTGTTAGCACTATTTTTGGTATAAGCCTGTTGGGGTTAGGCGATGATTTTGCAGAGTTTGATGGCGATGGGTTTCTTAATACCTCGTTTGCCAACTGGCTTAATATCAATAAAGTTCCCTTTCTTATTTACCTGGTAGTACTTCTTACTCTATTCGGTTTAGTTGGCTTGATGGTAAACGGCTTAACAGCGAGTGCACTCGGCTATACCTTGCCAGCTTTCCTATCCGTTCCTCTTGCATTTGTTATTGGCGCATTCGTAACAGCTAAAACCGTAAAGGTAATTTCAGGCTTGTTGCCTAGTGTAGAGTCTAGCGCGGTTAACAGCGATGACTTCATTGGGTCTGTGGCCGAAATCACGATTGGAAAAGCAAGCCGAGGCAACCCAGCTGAAGCAAAGTTTACCGACCATTATTCACAGCCTCATTTTGTATTAGTAGAACCTTTCGAAGATGAAGAGTTGTTCGCACAGGGAGAGCGCGTCATTTTAGTTCAGAAAAAACAACACAGCTGGTTAGCAACCCGCTACCTATAACCTAAAAGAGATAAAAGTATGGATACAATTCAACCATCTAGCTTGCCGTCAATACTCTTTATTGCCGGTGCTATTGTTGTAGGGCTTATCGTTATTGGCCTTATCTTTGCCAAACTTTACACCCGCGCGACGAAAGAAACAGCGTTCGTAAGAACCGGTTTAGGCGGTGAAAAGGTCATTAAGGACGGTGGCGCTATCGTGCTTCCTGTCGTTCACGAAATAATTCCAGTAAATATGAACACCCTTCGTATAGAAGTGGAAAAAATTCAAAAAGACGCGCTTATTACCAAAGATCGCATGCGTGTTGATGTTAAGGCAGACTTTTATTTACGCGTGGCCCCCAATGCCAATGGCATATCAATGGCTGCGCAAACGCTAGGAACGCGCACCACTCGCGCTGAAGAAGTTAAGAAACTAATGGAGTCTAAGTTTGTTGACGTACTACGTGCCGTAGCTGCTGAAATGAGTATGACCGAAATGCATGAGCAGCGTGCTGACTTTGTACAAAAAGTTCAGCAAAGCGTGGCTAACGATCTTGAAAAGAACGGTCTTGAGTTAGAATCGGTGAGCTTGACTGGTTTTGACCAAACCGACCTACAGTTTTTCAATGAAAACAACGCTTTCGATGCCGAGGGGCGTGCACGCTTAACGAAGATCATTGAAGAAAAGCGCAAAGAAACCAACGATATTCAACAAGAAAACCGCATTTTCATTGAACAGCGTAATTTGGCTGCTGAGAAACAATCACTAGAGGTGAAACGAGACGAAGAAGAAGCTCGCTTAGCCCAAGAGCAAATTCTTGCCTTTAAACGTCAGGAACAAAAAGCAGAAATTGCTAAGCAGCGCGAAATGAAAGAACGGGAAGAGCGCGAAGCAGAGATCGCTAAAAACCGTGCTATCGAGGCTGCGGAAATTGAAAAATCACGGGAAATTGAAACCCAAGAAATTGCTAAGCGTCAGGCATTAGAGCAAGCGCGCATTCGTCAGCAGCAAGAAGTTGAGGTTTCTGAGCAAATTAAACAAATTGCCGTTGCGACAAAATCTGAGGAAGAGTCGGCCGCGCGTGCTAAAGCTGCTGAAGCGGAAAAGGCTAAAGTGGAAAAAGTGGAAGCAGTAACTACAGCGAAAATGGTGGCAGAAGCTGAGCGTAAGAAACAAATTGAAGTTATAGACGCGCGCAAAGAGGCAGAGCGTGAGGCTGTGGGCATTACCGTAGAAGCACAAGCTAAGAAAGAAGCAGCTGAAAACTCTGCTGCCGCCATTCTTACGGAAGCTAAGGCCGCTGCCGATGCAAAAATGCTTCAGGCTGAAGCTGATGAGAAAGTGCTTGCTGTTGAAGCACAAGGTAAACAAGCGCTTTATGAGGCTGAAAATACGCTTAAGACCGAGCAAATTGAGCTGCAAAAAGCCCTTGCCATGCTCAAAATATTGCCTGAGCTTGTGGCACACGCCGTTAAACCACTTGAAAACATAGAAGGTATTAAAATTCTTCAAGGCTACGGCCAAGGGAGTGGCGTGAAAGGCGATCACACCGTTGCTACTGCTGGTAGTGGTTTAGCTGAACAAGTAACGCAAGCCGCACTAAGCTATCGTGCTAACGCCCCACTGGTAGACTCTATGTTGCGTGAAGTGGGCTTGGTCGATGCGGAAAAAGGCACATTAGATGATTTGGTAACAGGCAACAGCGACATACTGACCAAGGCCAATGCCGTAAAACCTAAACCTATTGTGGCGGCACCAGAAAACCTAAATGGTAATAAAGCGTCGGAAGAGCTTCCAGCTGATTAATGCTCATTGAGCTAGTATCTAGCTAGCTAACACGACACAACACCCAAAGCCCTGTAATTCAACAGGGCTTTTTGTTTTCACGTAATTTATCAACTAACCATTCTGAAAATACTTTTAACCGAAGTGGCATTTGTCTTGTAGAGGGGTGCAGAAGATTTACCGGCATCGCCTGGGCCTCGAATTCAGGAAGCACACGAATTAGTTTTCCTTCTTTCAGCTCTGACTCAACCCCCACACTTGGAATTTGCGCAATACCTAATCCACTTGCGCACGCCGCGAAGTAGGCCTGGGTACTGTTAACACTTAACAAGCTTTGCATTTCGACAGTTTGGAGTTCTTCACCTTTCATAAATTCAAATTCTGGTGTTTTGTGACTTAGGGTATGGGAATAATCAATAAGCTTGTGATTAGCTAAATCTTCCAGCGACTGCGGTACGCCCCACTTCGTCGCATAATCAGGACTTACACAGTTATAAATTGGATAAGTTAAAAGGCGACGGGCAACCAAACTGCTATCCGCTAATGCACCAACCCTAATCACACAGTCAAACCCTTCTTTAATAAGGTCAACTTTGCGATCGACACTGCTTACTCGCAACGTAATCTTGGGGTAAGTAGAGATAAACTCACCTAAAATGGGAAGCAGAATATTGGTTGCAAATCGGCTTGGCATATCGATACGAAGCTCGCCACTTACGCTGTCTGCTGACGTTATGAATTGTGATTGTAAGGCGTCCCATTCACTCAATAAGGCAATACTTTGCGGCAAAAACGTTTCTCCATCAGAGGTGAGAGAAACGCTTCGCGTACTTCGGTTAAAAAGGCGCGTGCCCAACTGCTTTTCAAGATTTGTTACCGCTTGAGAAATACTCGATTTCGGTAAACCAAGAAGTGCGGCCGCCGCACTGAAGCTTCCCAATCTCGCGGTTTCTACAAACCGTGTAAGCATATCGAACCTGTCCATCTTTCGCCTATTGTTCACCAAATAAGAACAATGTTATCGCTTTAGGTAGGTTTTTCATACCAATTTTAGTCAATATAATCGTCTACGAATTAATCAACAAAGAGAGATAACAATGGCGATTGCATTAATAACAGGTGGAAGTCGAGGTCTTGGGCGCGCTGGCGCATTAGCACTGGCGAAAAAAGGGATAGACGTTGTTATCACGTATAACACTAATGAAGCAGCAGCCGATGAGGTTGTTAAAGAGATTCAGAGCATTGGAAGAAAAGCCTGTGCCCTGCCCCTTACCACCGCCGCCTCGCATTATTCGTTCCCGGAATTTCTGGTTACGCTTAAAGACGTCCTGAAAAATCAATTTGGCAAACAGGCTATTACCTATCTGGTAAATAACGCCGGCGTTGGTCTAAATGCTTCTTTTACAGAAACAAGTATAAAACAGTTCGATACGCTATTTGATATGCATGTGAAGGGACCTTATTTTTTAACCCAAACACTGTTACCTATTGTTGAGGATGGCGGAGCAATACTGAATGTTTCCTCTGGCTTGGCAAGATTTTGCTTCCCAGGATACAGCGCCTACGGTATGGCTAAAGGAGCCATAGAGGTCATGAGTCGTTACCTGGCTGCAGAGTTAGGAGCCCGTAAAATTAGAGTAAACACCCTGGCTCCAGGTGCCATTGAGACTGACTTTAGCGGTGGCTATGTTCGCGATAATAGCGAAGTCAATAATGCTATAGCCTCTCAGACCGCTTTGGGCCGCGTTGGCCAACCCGAAGATATAGGTGGCGTTATTGCAGCGCTATTAAGTAACGATAGTTATTGGATTAACGGCCAAAGGATTGAGGCATCTGGTGGTATGAAGTTGTAACACCATTAGCACGATGGCGTTGATGTCAGCTTTCACTTATTAACGAAAATAGGTTAAACGCCTTTGTAACCTTTCAAGCTGCAAAGGCGTATCATAAGGAGTAACATACACAGGCAAAGTTGTATTCTCTGCGCTTAAACATTAGGTTTGGACGTGAGGATATTGTTAAGCCTTGAAAATATTATCTGAGATTTAGATATTTTTAAGGAAGAAAGTCGAGGATAAGTGCTATGAAGTCGCTACCCGAAGAACCAGAGAAACCATTAAGAGACGATTGTTGCGGCGGAGGTTCGTGTTGCCCATGTATTTGGGACGTATACTACGAAAAGCTTGCTAAGTGGAAAGAAGCAAAGCGAGAATTTGACGAGTTAGCGAATAATGAGTCATCAGACACAAGGTCTCCAGACTAGCGGTCCGTACTCGTATTTAAAAATGCCCTGTTCGCTATTTCCTACTATTGAACAGCCCTCGAACAAGCTATCCTGCCTTAGAACTTGCCTAATTTAAACCGCCGCATGAGCGTTCGACAGTTCCATTTTTTAAACTTCTCATTTACAAATTTCTATTCTACTGCTATTTTATCTTAATCGATTAAGATTTTGATTTTCTGTGAGTCTCAACCAAATTTGGTCAGTCAATAGCAGAAGATTAAGAATTAAGCTAAACCCGTTACATGGTTAATTTTGAATCTGCCAGACTGGTAGTGCTTAATTCGTAGTAATGTGTGCTCGCGATACGTAAGAGAAGTACGAGCAAGCGCATGCTGAATTTTGGAGAGTTATCATGTCTATACGCAATGGCGTTCAACTAATCACCTATGCAGACCGACTAGGCGATGGCAACATCGAGAGTCTAACAAGCATACTTCAGGGCCCGTTAGGTGGCCTGTTTACGGGTGTTCACATCCTTCCTTTTTACTACCCTTACGATGGTGAAGACGCGGGTTTCGATCCTATCGATCATACCTTGGTCGATGAGCGCTTGGGCGATTGGGACAACGTTAAAAAGCTTGGCGAATCGGTAGATATCATGGCCGACCTCATTGTTAACCATATGTCGGGGCAAAGTGAAGCGTTCAAAGACGTGCTGAAAAACGGGCGCGAATCGAGTTATTGGCCGCTGTTCTTAACCAAGGAAGATATTTTTAAGGGCAACGATCAAACACAAATTGACGAACAAATAGCACAAGTGTTCCGCCCTCGACCCACACCGTTTTTCAGCGATTACGAGGTGGGCACAGAGACTGGTAACCCTGAAACCGTGCCGTTCTGGACAACTTTTACCTCTAATCAAATTGATATTGATGTGGAGTCACAGTTAGGCAAAGACTACCTATCTTCTATTCTTCAGTCGTTTACTGAAAGTAATGTTGATCTTATTCGCTTAGATGCGGCGGGCTATGCAATTAAACGCGCAGGTTCGAACTGCTTTATGCTTGAAGAAACCTTCGAATTTATCGAAGAATTATCAAACCGCGCACGTGGTATGGGCATGCAGTGTTTGGTCGAAATACACAGTCACTATCAAACTCAAATTGATATTGCTGCGCGTTGCGACAGTGTTTACGACTTCGCTTTACCTCCGCTTGTACTACACACCTTGTTCTCTAAAAATGCAGAGGCATTGGCATACTGGCTTTCAATTTCGCCACGTAACTGCTTTACCGTGCTAGATACTCACGATGGCATCGGCATTGTTGACGTGGGCGCGAATGGTGACAAACCAGGCCTGCTTACCGCAGATGCGATTAATTCGCTCGTTGACCAAATACATGAAAATTCCAATGGCGAGTCTAAAAAAGCCACCGGTGCCGCTGCAAATAATGTAGACCTTTACCAAGTAAACTGCACATATTACGATGCGTTAGGTAAAGATGACTTCGCTTATTTGGTTGCACGCGCCATTCAATTTTTTAGCCCGGGTATCCCTCAAGTTTATTACGGTGGCTTGCTTGCTGTTGAAAACGACATGGCTTTACTTGCTAAAACCAATGTTGGCCGCGACATCAACCGCCCATACTTGTCTACTGCCATGGTAAGAGAAGCCGTTGAAAAGCCAGTGGTTAAAGGCTTGATGCAGCTTATTAGGCTAAGAAACGAAAGCGATGCTTTTAACGGTGTATTTGACGTGAGTTACATCAACAACGTATTCGTGCTTTCGTGGAAAAACGGCAACCATGCGGCGTCACTAAACGTGAACTTCAGCACAATGGAAGCAACTGTTCATACAGTGGATAATGGTGAAGAAAGTGTGTTGTCAATCGACTCGCTACTTGCTTAAAGCGCACTCTCTAGCGTTAGTTTAGCTACTTAGCGCTCAGCTATTCAGGAATTAACACGTGCCGTTAATGCGCTTAAACGCATTAGCGGCACGTAAACCTTGTATTAGCCATTACGATTTAAGTATTACAAGCCCCACCAGAAGAACTGATATTATCGCGAATTAACTCAGTACTCGTTTACCTAAACAACGTATTATTTTGTGTTGGTGTTTTATCTGTAGTCGTCGTTATACGCCCTACCCCAGTCACATAGCTGACGTAAAGTTGGCTCTAGTGTGCGGCCTAAATCGGTAAGAGAATACTCTACACGAGGGGGCACTTCAGCATACACTTTCCTGTTTACCAACCCATCACGCTCTAACTCTCTGAGTTGCTGTGTAAGCATTTTTTGGGTAACGCCTTGTAATCGTCTACGCAACTGACTGAAACGTAGCGTTTTATGGCAAAGGTGCCACAAAATAACCCCTTTCCATTTACCGCCTATTATCTCAAGGGATACTGCTACGCCACAAATGTATTGATTTGAGTCGTTCTTATTTTCTGCAGCATTGGGCTTATTATCTTGTTTCTGGCTTTTTAGGACGGCGTTATTGTCAATGTCTGATGTCACATCACTTTCCTCTGCCACTACACTGTTCAAAGTTGCGGTCATACTACTCCCTCTTAGAGTAATTACGTTCATATTCACTACGTAAAAGGCATTATTATTAATGTCAGCATTGATGTCTGTGGTCTTTGTTAAAGCGACCAGTCGAACAAAGGATTTACATCACGCCAATAGTATCTTTTAGGGTACTACCCTACTAAAAAGTACATACTTGCGCAAAGTTTATATATCGTCACAATGGGTAGCGTAATCATTCGACTAACGGAGACAGGTATGACATCGTTTAAAGCTTTGCTTGTAGAAAAGCAGGAAGATAAATCCTTCACGCGCAACGTAACGCAGCGCTCAACTGATGACTTGCCTGAAGGCACGCTACTCATTAAGGTGCATTATTCATCGCTTAACTACAAAGATGCACTGTCAGCCACCGGCAATCCAGGTGTGAGCAGAAACTTTCCTCATACCCCAGGAATTGATGCAGCAGGCACGGTGGTATCGTGTGGTGACAATCGCTTTAAAGAAGGAGACGAAGTTATTGTCACCGGATTTGACCTCGGCATGAATACCGCTGGAGGCTTTGGCGAATACATCAGAATTCCAAGTGAATGGGCGGTAGCTAAGCCAAATGGACTTACGTTGAGAGAGTCAATGATCATTGGTACCGCAGGTTTTACTGCAGGACTATCGGTACAAGGCTTGGTTGAACACGGCGTGACTCCTGACAAAGGCGATATTCTAGTCACTGGCGCTACAGGAGGCGTGGGCTCTGTCGCTGTTGCCCTGTTGGCAAAAGCTGGCTTTTCGGTTGTGGCATGCACCGGAAAAAAGGAGCATGAGGCATTCTTAAAAGCACTGGGGGCCTGCAAAGTGATAACCCGCGACGAGTTATTGGAAAATAAAGAACGCCCTATGTTAAAAGAGCTATACGCTGGCGCTATTGATACGGTAGGCGGTGAATATTTAGCGCAGGCAATTAAAGCGACACAATATGGCGGCACAGTAACGTGCTGTGGCCTAACCGCATCTGCTGAACTTAACGTAAGCGTATTTCCTTTTATCTTACGAGGCGTGTCGCTTCTCGGTATCGACTCTGTGCAGTGCCCTATGCCACCCCGTTTGAGGTTGTGGGACAAGCTTGCTAGCGAATGGAAGCTGGACTGTCTTGACGATCTTACTGAGGAAGTAACACTTGATGCCGTAAATGAAAAAATAGACGCAATCTTAAACGGGCAGATTTCTGGCCGTACTTTGGTTAATGTTCAAGGCTAAGCACATAAAAAGAAGGCACCTTAATATGGTGCCTTCGGTTTATCTGGCTCGCCCCTACGAGTGACTAGTTCCCGTCGTTACTCATTTTTTTAGCCAAGTGAATGGTGCTGACCTGCTTTGCTCTTCGCGAGCGAACCTTAATATTCAGAATTTCTACAATAAACGAGAACGCCATCGCAAAATAAACATACCCCTTAGGTACATGAACATCAAAGCCTTCTGTTATTAAGGTAAAGCCCACTAAAATCAAAAACGATAAAGCCAGCATTTTGATGGTTGGGTTTGCATCCACAAAGTCGCCAATCGGCTTTGCAGCTACTAGCATCACTGCTACTGACGCAACAATAGCAATAACCATGATGCTCAAATGTTCAACTAACCCTACTGCTGTGATAACAGAGTCGAGAGAAAAGATAACATCGAGCACCGCAATTTGAACCAAAATTGAGAAAAAACCAGAAGCTGCTACTTCCGTAGTTGATGCTTCGGTCACCTCGAAACTGGCATGTATTTCGTGGGTTGATTTTGCAATAAGAAAGAGGCCGCCCAACACTAAAATAATGTCACGGCCAGATATTTCATTCCCAAAGAGGCTAAATAACGGATTAACTAAGCCCATTACCCAAGCCAAACTAAATAGCAATAACAGTCGCGAGCCCATGGCTAAACCAAGGCCTATTTGACGTGCTTTATTTCTTTGATGTTCAGGTAGCCTGCCCACCAATATTGAAATAAAGATTATGTTATCAATACCAAGCACTATCTCTAATGCCATTAAGGTGCCTAATGCCACCCAAGCTTCTGGACTCGCAAGCCATTCAAACATTTGCGCTATAAACCTTAGCCAAAACCACCTAATTTAGCGCATAGTATTACGGAATATCATCTCAAGCACGCTTTCTTTAGAAGCCCTCTAGAACCAACTTACCGATGGCTCGCCCTTCTTCTAAAATTTTGTGAGCCTCGATTAAGTTAGCCGCATTTATTTTACCTAAATGCTTGCCTACAGTAGTCTTAATTTTACCGTCGTCGATAAGCGATGCTACATGAGTAAGTAAGCGGCTTTGCTCTGCCATATCGTCGGTTTCAAACATTGAGCGCGTAAACATGAACTCCCAATGAAGTGACAAGCTCTTCTGCTTAAGCTTGGCTACGTCAAGACTTTCTGGGTCGTCAATTAGCGCCAGTTTGCCCTTCGGCTTCATAACTTCAACAAAGCTATCAATGTACTGGTGTGTGTTATTTAAACTTGCGACATGCGTCACTTCACCAATGTTTAAGGCCTTGATTTGCTCAGCCATAGGCTTGCTGTGATTTACTACGTAGTCGGCACCTAACTCCTGAACCCAGCTTTTTGAGCTTTCACGCGAGGCAGTGGCGATCACGGTAGCCCCCGTTAGTACTTTAAGCAATTGCAGCATAATAGAACCCACGCCACCAGCTGCGCCTACCACAAGCACAACCTCATCGCTCTTTTCACTTTGTTGCCTTAGAGCAAGATGATCAAACAACAATTCGTATGCTGTGATTGTGGTTAGAGGAAGTGCCGCAGCATCGCTGTCTGACAGAGACTTAGGCGCTTTACCGACAATACGTTCATCAACTAATTGAAACTCTGCGTTTGAGCCCGCTCTGGTAAGGTCGCCAGCGTAGTAAACTCTGTCACCAACTGCGAACTCGGTAACATCAGCGCCTATATCAACGATTTCACCTACTGCATCCCACCCCAGAATTTTGGGATCACCTCCATTAGGATTAACGCGATGACGAATTTTATAATCGACCGGGTTGACTGCTATCGCACTTATTTTTACAAGTAAATCTCGACCCGACGCGCTGGGCTTTTTGATGTCAATATCCACCAGTGCATTAGGCTCATTAATACCAAGTGAGTGGGTATAACCAATAGCTTTCATCATTTGTCTCTCCTTTGAGTAATATCATCATCATACTCTTGATTAAATTTGGATAAACAGCACAATAAAAGAAACATTATCAAATAGTTTTTGAAAGCCATGTTACTCGACGACTTGAATGTAGTAATAAAAGTTGCTGAATTTAGAAACATTACTGCAGCAGCGACACATTTGAATATGCGTACAGCAACCGCAAGTGCTGCGGTCAAACGCGTAGAACAGGCCCTTGGTGCCGAATTATTTGTTCGTACTACACGCTCACTACGCCTGTCGTCTGCGGGTGAAAGGTTTTTGCCAACGTGCCAAGAAGCCATGTCAATGCTGGCTAATGCCAAGCAGAACTTAAAGGGCGATACTGGCGTGATTGAGGGCGAGCTTAGGTTAGGTTTATCGTCTGATTTAGGCCGAAATGTGATTGCGCCTTGGCTAGATGACTTTATGGATTTGCATGACAAAATAACCGTAAAGCTCAACCTGAGTGACAGCAACATTGACTTTTATCGCGATCCCGTCGATTTAGCGCTAAGGTACGGTACTCCAACCGATGCGAATGTATACGGTTTCAAAATTTGTGATGTACCAAGTTTACTTGTTGCCTCCCCATCTTATATCAGCTCTCATGGTGCCCCTGAAAAATTTGAAGACTTGCAAGCACACAACGGGCTTTTTTACCAACTACACGACAAGGTATATAACGAATGGGAGTTTTTTCACAAAGGGACACCGCTGAAGATAAAAATGCGAGGCAACAGAACCGCAAACGACGGAGAAATAGTAAAGCGTTGGGCAGTCGCGGGTAAAGGTGTTGCTGTTAAATCTGGCTTAGATGCGTGCGACGACATTTTAAAGGGTCGACTTGTAACCTTGTTGCCCGAATATCAACCTAAACCGAAACAGCTTTGGCTGATTTGCCCTAGCCGCCAATCTATTACTCCAGCAGTAAGACTATTCAGAGATATGCTGAAAGAGCGCTGCGCTGAATGTTTAGCGCAGCTCAAGGAAGCTGGTGTAGTTGTAGAGAGTAAAAACTAGTCGCTTAAGCTGACATTAGAGGTGCAAACCACAGTTCTCTCACAAATGACAAACGGCTGTCGTTACGTTAACCAAGTAACGACAGCCCAATAATGTGTAAACACCTATTATCAACTAAGCGATTTGCCTTTCACTATCGCTTGTATTCAGCAGGTATGCCTTTGCCTGGTGTGCTCATTTTAATAAACTCGCGTAGGTCTTGGTTGGACTGTTTTAAATCGTCGTGACGCAGATACATCATGTGGCCGCTGCGATATCCCTTAAAGCTCAAACGGTCTTTTAAATTGCCACTTTGATCGAGCTGCCACATCGTATACTTGGCATCAAAGTAGTTCGTAGCGCCGTCGTAATAGCCAGCTTGAATCATCACATTCAGATACGGGTTTTGCGCCATGGCCAATCGCAAGTTCTCACCCGTTTGATTATTGCTTCTATCCCATGGGTGCACGTTCCCAAACATGTTGTACTTAATATCAGTTTTGTAGTTTAACTCTTCACGCAAATAGTAATTAATAGCGGGCGTGAACGAATGAAGCCATGATGTTAGCTCAGCCCAATAGTCAGGGCGGTCGCCGCTTTGCTTAGCATCTATACCCAAATAGCGGCTGTCTAAACGACCTAGCGTCTTCCCTTCGTCGCGCAGTAAGTCTTTCCAGAAAAATGCAGTGCTCACGTCTAAGTTGTTTTGCGCAATAGACGCTTCACTTAACCCAGAATAGCGCGCCATTTGCTTTAACACATCGCGCTTTTCCGTTTCACCAATGAAGCCACCTTTGGCCAGAGCAGGAATAAGCGTATTGATGGTGAAGTCTTCAACTTCAGGCAATAGCTCAGTAAGATCTTTGTTTTGCAACGCGGGTTCAAGCTTATTGTGATACCACGCCGCAGCAGCAAAATAAGGCAGTCGATTAGCGGCTTTTACCGGCCCGTTGCGCTCTATACCAATATCGGTTGGCGATACAAGCACAACGCCGTTTAAGTACATCCATTGGCGATTTTGAAGCTCTAATGCTAATCCTGACACACGCGTCGTGCCGTAACTTTCACCGATAAGATATTTAGGTGAACGCCAGCGATTATTACGCGTTACAAAAGTATTCACCCAGTCTGCCAAATAGCTAATATCGGCGTTTACACCAAAGAACATTTTCTGCTGTTCATCTTGCGATGGCATGCTGCCGTCAGCTTTAGGCAGCACACGGCTGTACCCTGTATTCACTGGGTTAACAAACACAATGTCTGCCACATCCAAAATGGAGTAAGGGTTGGTTTGAACACCATAGGGCTGAACTGGATAGCCTTCATCGTCAATATTAAGAATACGAGGGCCTGTGTAGGCTACATGCATCCACACTGACGCAGAGCCTGGACCACCGTTAAAAGAAATAATAAGCGGGCGCTCAGAATTCTCTTTTACGTCAGTGCGCTGATAGTAAGTGTAAAACAAAGTGGCAACCGCTTCGTCTTTACTGTTCCAAACCGGTTGAGTACCCGTGGTAGCACTGTACTTTACGCGCTTGCCTAGGATTTTAGTTTCGTGCTCTGTCACTACACTGCTATCAATTTTTATTGAACGGGCATGTGCAGATGCGCTTTCTTCTTGCGCTGAAGCACTGGTAGTTAAGCTTACAAAAGCAATTAAGGCTGCTGTTAACCATGCTAGGGTCGCGTGCGATTGCGCTTTGTGCTTATTTTTACCCAGACTTAATAATACGGGCGATGTATTTCTAACTAAGGATTGAATATTCATCATTATTATCTTTGAGTGTCGTTAATTTTATCTTTTTTGTGTTGTCTTTGTATTGCACGCTTTACTATATCGCTGTTCACATGACAGCTTAGCAATGAACGACAAAACGACCAATTTCTTCGATACATTTCTGTAACACGGTTAAGCCTTTCAAATATTCTCAGGGCCATTGATTTTTATGTGTGTAATGAGTTCAGGGAAAAACGTTAAGAATCTCGCTTCAATCTCGTCTCTGTTCGCATTAATATCATCCACAGCAAGATGAAACGTGTTGGGGAAACGAATACGTTTAGCAACCACAGCAATCGCCTTAGCAATGCCCTCTTCCTTAGCATAATCTTCAAACCAGTGATGGGTTATCATATGCCCAACACTGTGCTGCATCGTTCTTGGCATAGTGGGCAATCGCTGTTCTAACAATGCGAAACTCTGTTTTCTGAAGTCGTCAAAACCCTGTGCTGTAAACGACGCCCAATGTTTAATTAGCAAGTGATCGAAGTAGATATCCAGCGCCACAGGTGCAAAGCGCCGACGACTTTTATGAAATAACGCCTTTGCTGCTAAGACGCTGGTATGACTGTCGGTGAACCTATCCACTTCATAGTGGTTTTTGAGACCTAGCTGTACCGCTTGTCCAAACTCTTTAATATCAACACCCCGCCTGAAGTCTCCGAGTAAGTTACCGAATTGAGAATCGGCGGTTGGTCGGGCTAAGAAAAGATGGGCAAGATAATTCATTTTGTAATTTATTGGTCTCTATTTTAAGTTGTAAGGGCTTGTAGGTATCAAGTAAAATTGCGGTTCAATTCAGATACGCTGAATTTTGTACTTTTATAAACCGAAACTGCCGAGACTAGCGTTGGCAGCAACCAAATTCAAATGTAACTGAAAAACCGTAGCACTTAAAATTGAGTTTCAACATGTCTGTAATCTCCACTTCTGAAGTCACGTCTCTACTTTCACCCGTCAATGCCTTTTTACATTGCGAGACGCCACAGTCGTGGATAGACGAAGCGCAGAAAGAGGAAAACCTTCGCGTTATCCTTACTGACCACCTAATTTGCGAGCTTAAAGCGGCTCAGTCGGCTATGTACCTACTTCGCCGCTATGTAGCCAATGAGGAAACCAGTAAGGTATTGCTGGGCTGGTTGAAACCTTACGAAGACTTCACTTACCGCCACGAAGGCGATTGGCAATCGCTTAATACTAAGCACCTTTCCAAAAATGTATTTAACACAGAAGGGCTAGACCCTTTTAAAAAAGACATGCTTGATAAAATGGTCATGCTAATTAAAGAAGAGCTTCATCATTTTTACCAAGTGCTAGAAATTATGCACGAGTTGGGGTTTGAATATAAGTCGGTAACATCCAGTCGTTACGCAAATGGCTTATTGCGTCACGTACGCACTTACGAACCTGAAAAGCTCATCGACAAGCTCATTTGTGGTGCCTACATTGAAGCGCGCTCCTGTGAACGCTTTGCCAAACTTGCGCCGTATGTTTCCGAAGATTTAGGTAAGTTCTATGTGTCATTGCTGCGTTCAGAAGCCAGACATTTTGAAGACTACCTAACGCTGGCTGGGCAAATCGCTAAAACTGATATTTCAGAGCGCGTTGCCCACTTCGGAGACGTTGAAAGGTCATTGATTGAAAGCGACGAAGACGAATTGCGTTTCCACTCAGGCGCACCACGCTTAAGTTAACGCTTTGCATCCGTTTATAAATTAATCAATTTATATTGACGGCTTAGTAATTCTGCTGCACACTCAATTTGTAAACATATTGTTAACGGCGGTGTTTAGCGCTTTGCGCTGTGTTTGTATTTCCTTGGTTTTACGGTTAATCCGTGTGTTCTCCCTGCCTCACAACAATATTTTTTAAAATAATAACGTTGGTGAATAAGGCAGGACTTTATGATTTTGAATCATTTAATTGGTATTTACACTCATCCAAAAGAAGAGTGGCAAACCATTGATACCAAACACGAAACCTATTTTTACGCGCTTACCCATATCGCTTTTATATCTCTCATTCCTTCACTCGTGGCCTATTATTCCAGTGCCCATACTGGCTGGAGTATCGGCGCAGGTGACATAATTCGCCTTAGCGAAAATACCGCCATAATGATGGGTATAGGCATGTATTTTGGCTTAATTGCAGGCGTGGTCGCATTGGCTGTACTTATTCATGAGTTGGCTAAAGCGTTTGATGCGACGCCAACTTATACGCAGTCGCTGGAACTTGCGGCCTACACGGCTACACCGTTGTTTATGGTGGGCTTCGCAGGTCTTTACCCAGAACTCTGGGTAGTGATGACGGCGCTGTTAGTCGGTATTAGCTATTCGGTATACCTGCTCTACTCTGGCGTGCCAATTTTGATGCATATGCCAGAAGATAAAGGGTTCATTTACTCAAGCTCGGTAGTGACATGTGGGCTAGTATTGCTCGTTATTCTAATGACAGGTTCAGTTTTGGTGTGGGGACTGTCCGGCGGACCAGTATTTGTTCACTAGCCTCTTTCATTGAAATAAAGCATTAGAAAAGCCGCTTTAAAAAGCGGCTTTTTGTTATATCAAAGAGCGTCTTACATTAATCAGCGGCATCAATATTATGCACATCAAGATTGCTAAGCTCTGCTTGCACCACTGGCGCTTTTCTTGACGCTTCACCGCGCGACATATCAATTCGCTCAAGGTACTCTTGGTCGATATCCGCAGTAATATAGTTCCCATCAAAAACAGACGTTTCAAAACGCTGAATGGTTTCGTTCTCTTCGCGAACGGCATCCACCAAGTCAGAAATGTCTTGGAAGATAAGGCCATCTGCTTGGATAAGCTCTGCAATTTGATCGATTTCACGACCATAAGCAATCAACTCGTTTGCCGATGGCATATCAATACCATACACATTTGGGAAACGAATTTCTGGAGCAGCTGACGCAAAGTATACTTTCTTCGCACCTGACTCACGCGCCATCTCAATGATTTGACCCGATGTTGTACCGCGCACGATAGAGTCATCGACAAGTAGTACACTCTTACCTTTGAACTCAGATGAGATTGCGTTTAGCTTACGGCGTACTGATTTTTTACGCATGGTTTGGCCAGGCATAATGAAAGTACGACCAATGTAGCGGTTTTTAACGAAGCCTTGGCGATATGGCAAATCCAGTGTGTTCGCGATTTGAAGCGCCACATCCATCGACGTTTCAGGAATAGGAATAACCACGTCGATATCCAGATCTGCCCATTCGCGCTTAATTTTTTCACCTAGCTTACGGCCCATGTTTACACGCGATGCATAAACTGAAATGCCATCTATGAAGCTATCTGGGCGAGCAAAATAAACAAACTCAAAGATACACGGAGAGGTTACTGGATTCTCGGCGCACTGTCTGGTGTGCAGTTGACCCTCTTCGGTAATGAATACCGCTTCACCTGGCATTACATCGCGTACAAACTGGAAGCCAACAGCATCAAGCGCCACGCTTTCAGATGCCACCATCCATTCCTCACCCAGCTCGCTCATACGCTTACCGAGTGCTAGAGGACGAATACCGTGCGGGTCGCGAAACGCTACAATACCTTGGCCGATGATGGCCGCAACAACTGCGTAGGCACCACGAATTTTCTTATGAACTTTCGTTACCACTTCAAAAATGTGTTCGGCACTTACGCTTAAACCTGCTACCTGCTGCAGTTCATGCGCAAGAATGTTAAGCAATAATTCTGAATCTGAGGTGGTGTTGATGTGGCGGCGTGCAATGCGGAATACTTCTTCCTGTAGCTCATGAGCGTTGGTAAGGTTGCCGTTATGAGCAAATGCAATACCAAACGGCGAGTTCACATAAAACGGTTGCGCCTCTGCAGAGCTTGATGTACCCGCGGTAGGATAGCGAACATGGCCAATACCCATGTTGCCAGACAGCCTCTTCATATGACGCGTATGGAAAACATCTCGAACCAAACCATTTGCCTTACGCAAATTAAACATATTTTGGTCGATAGTCATTATGCCTGCGGCATCCTGTCCACGGTGTTGAATAACCGTTAGACCGTCGTACAGTGACTGAGCTACGGGCGTTTTACCAACTATTCCGACTATACCACACATGTGCGTTACCTATTTCAAGCGGGATTTAAGAAACTGGAGGAGTCTTTCACATAGCTGAAAAACCACTCAATGATGACACCAAACTCTGGAATGAGTACCGATGCTTGCCACCAATCTGAGGAAGCTGCACCAGTAAAGGTATCCATAAAAAAGAGCAATGCGCTAACTATAAGCACGCCACGCAGTGCGCCAAAAACTATACCGAGGGCCCTATCTGTTCCAGACAGCCCTGTTGCCTGAACCAATTGGCTAATCACGTAATTGATCATGCCGCCAAGAATGAGCGTGGTGACAAACAATGCTGCAATTGCAGCACCGTTTTTTAAGTAAGGATCGTCAATGGCTGTGAAGTAAACGGCGAGGTCAGCGTAGAAGTTGCTTGAAATAAAGAGTGCAGCAAACCATACCACTAACGAGATGGCTTCTTTAACAAACCCTCTGATCAGGCTTATTAAGGTAGATACCGCAATGATACCCAGTATGGAAAAGTCTACCCAGTTCATCGTCTCTTTATTGCGTTGATGTTGCTTTTTATCGTAAAGCAACGAGCCTTTGGCGAGATGGCGCGCATTCTAACAGAAGATAAAAATATTACTAGTCTGTAATACCAATCCCTGTTGCTCTGTCCGTGCTTAATTCGACAAGCACCAGGAACAATGCGCACTATTCAACTTTGAACGTAGTGACCTTACCTTTAAGACTCGTGAGTTCCTTTAAGTGAGGTAGTGCCGATTCCAGTTTTTTCTTGTCTAAATCTGGGCCAACGAAAACTTTATTAAGCGGGCCAGAACTGGTTTGAATTTTGCGACTAAACGCACGATACCCAGCCTTTTCCAGTTTCGTCAGCAGTGCCTTCACGTTTTTCTCGTGTCGGAAGCTGCCAAGTTGAATAACCCAACCAGCGTCATCGTCTGCGGCACTTTTTGTATTAACCACCGTTTGGCTTGCTAGATTGTCTTCTTCTTCAAAAGTTTTCACCGCTGGCGCTTTTGCGGTAGTGGCTTCACCTGCACGACCACTTTCCCCTGCGCCAGAAGAATCCAAATCATCATCTAATGCCGTTTCATCTTGGATTTCAACCGCTGGCACCGCAGCTTTCGCCACGCGCTCTGATGGGAAAGATTCCGGCTCTACGATGGGCTTTTTAGGCGGATTAGCAGGTACAGAGACAAAAGGTTCTCTGTTTGTTTGCTTTTTGCCATCAAGAAAGTCTGGTAAAAAGATTACCGCTAGGGCGACAACAATAATTGTCCCCACCAGTCTATTCTTTAATGCCGATGTCACTGTGCTCTCCTGCTTGAATACACGGTTTTACTCTACAAGGCGCGTGTTAGTTTTGCTCAGCAAGCACGTCTGCTACGGTAACAAAAGAACCAAAAACGAGAATAAGTTCACCAGTTTGATAATCTGCAAGCGCGCGCTGATATGCCGAGGTCACGTCCTGAAACGTGTCTATATTCTCTATGGTTGTGCCGGCATTAACAAGTGCATTTTCAAGTACTTCTGCCTTGCAGCCCCGAGGACCACTCGTTGACGCTACGTACCACTTGGCATTAAGTGTCGCCAGTGGCGCTAAGGTCTCTGCAATAGACTTATCTTTTAGCATGCCCACCACAACGCGCATTTGGCTTACATCGTAACGGTTTAGCCAATCTTGCATAGCTGTCGTCGCTTGTGGATTATGGGCAACGTCTACAACTACTATCGGGGAATCACTGATAGTCTGCTGGCGCCCCGGCATAGTGGTGTTCTCAATAATATCTCTTACCACGCTTTCTTCGGGCAGCAAATCTAGTAGCTCCAGCGCGGCCAACGCTGTACTCGCATTTTGAAGTGGAATTTTAGGATAAGGTAGCGACGTATAACTATTGCTCTTCCCTTTCCAGCTCCACTCACTGTAATCACTTGCTACCACTGTTTCGAAATCTTGTGTAGCCCAACGTACGTTAGCTTGTAGCTCGTTAGCCACATCGTAAAGCGATGATGGAGGAAACAGCTCACCAACTACTGCATTGCCGCTTTTGCGCATAATGCCCGCTTTTTCCCGAGCAATTTTTTCGCGGGTATTACCAAGCCAATCTTGATGGTCAAGATCGATAGTCGTAATAACAGCCAGATTGGGGTCAATAATGTTGGTGGCATCCAAACGTCCGCCTAGGCCTACTTCAAGAATGACCACATCAACAGCCCATGACTGCATCATTTTCATGGCAGCCAGTGTACCGAACTCAAAGTAAGTTAGAGTAATAGGTTCGCCACCCGTGTCTTTTCGCGCGCTTTCAACAAACTCAAATGCATTTACAAATTCATCGGCAGGCGGTAATTCGCCGTTGTAACGCACGCGTTCACGATAGTCGGTTAAATGGGGTGAACTGTATACCGCAACACTTTTGCCTTGCGAAAGCATGGCCTGCTCAAGTAAGCGGCACGTTGTGCCTTTACCGTTTGTGCCTGCAACAGTAATAACCAAAGACTGGCTAAGTGAAAGTGCCATGGCATTGGCCACTTCTTTCACTCTGTCTAGCCCCATATCGATGGCGCTAGGATGAATAGATTCTAGGTAGGATAACCACTGGCTCAGGCTTTCTTGCGAAGATGAAGACGCTGAAGCGTTTTCTGCGTGTGGCGCTGAGCCAGTATTTAGATTGTTTTCGTTATTCACTAATTCTTATAATGCAACTTAACCAACAGGCTGTGTAATCTATCACGCATATCTCTGCGGTCAACAATCATATCAATTGCACCTTTCTCAACAAGGAACTCACTGCGTTGGAAACCTTCAGGCAGCTTTTCTCTTACTGTTTGTTCGATTACGCGAGGACCCGCAAAGCCGATTAGCGCTTTTGGCTCGGCTACGTTTACGTCACCAAGCATCGCCAAACTTGCAGATACACCACCCATTGTAGGGTCTGTAAGTACACTAATATAAGGCAGGCCTTTCTTACTCATTTTAGCAAGCGCTGCAGATGTTTTAGCCATTTGCATTAGCGACATCAGTGCTTCTTGCATACGCGCACCGCCACTAGCACTAAAGCAAATAAGCGGCATATCGTTTTCTAAGCATGCATTAACAGCAGCAACGAAGCGAGCACCTACAACCGATGCCATTGAGCCGCCCATAAACGCAAACTCAAAACACGCAACTACTACAGGCATACCTTTTAGCTTGCCCTGCATTACCACTAGCGCGTCTTTCTCGTTCGTTGCCTTTTGTGCAGCAACGATACGGTCTTTATAGCGCTTAGAGTCTTTAAACTTAAGTACGTCTTGCGGCTCGTGCTCTGCACCTAACTCAACGCGATCGCCATCATCTAGGAACGCATCGATACGGCGGCGTGCCGTAATACGCATGTGATGGTCACATTTAGGGCAAACTTCCTGAAGTTTTTCCAGTTCGCTCTTATACAGCACTGCTTGGCATGAACCACACTTCGTCCAGATACCCTCTGGTACGTTACCTTTGGTTGATGTTTGCGTGCGAGGAAGAATTTTTTGAATCCAGCTCATGGAAATTGAATCCTTTGTTTTTTGTTTGCCGACCATGACAATTGATGTTTGTTCATACTTGTGCTCGACAACACATTAATTTTTTAAGTTTCATACTGTATTACAAAGAAAAAATACGTAACACAATAGAACAGCTACCTAATATAGCGCGCTATTAGACCACAATACAACGAAATGGAAAAAACAAAACTGGTCTTAGAAGTTGGCAGGGGATGATTTGAAGATACACGCTTCAATACAACCTGAGTTAACTGCTAGGCGATGTGCAGCTAACTCAGATTGAAAAATTTAAAGGCGAAGGTAGATAGATTAGGCTTCTGGAAGGAATAGTGGTCCTAAAGGCGGCTTAGGTAAACCGTGCTCGTCAGGGTAAGTGACGTCGACCAAGTACAACCCATTTGGCTTCGCCGTAGCTGCAGATTTACTTCTGTCTTTCAGGCTTAACAAGTGAGCTATCCAATTTACATCTTGCTCCCCTGCCCCAATCTCAACAAGCGCGCCCGTGATATTGCGAACCATATGATGCAAGAAAGCATTGGCGCGAATATCGATAATAACGTATCGCCCTTGGCGATATACGCATACATCAGTAACGTTGCGAAATGGTGTTTTACTTTGGCAAAGCGCTGCGCGAAAAGAGGTAAAATCTTGTTCGCCTAGCAATGCTTGTGCGGCAACATGCATTTTTTTCTCGTCTAATTCGCGGTGGATATGGGTAACCCCGGAATGGAGAATAGCAGGACGCATTTTCGCATTATGAATAACGTAACGATAGCGGCGATGGGTAGCAGAAAAACGTGCATGGAAGTCATCGCTGACGTTCTTTGCCCAGGTAACAGCAACAGAGTTAGGCAGATTCGCATTTACGCCGAGTGTCCAAGCGCGCTCTGAGCGTGGTGCATCACAGTTAAAGTGAACCACTTGCCCAGTAGCGTGTACACCAGCATCGGTACGTCCAGCGCACTGCACTTCAATGGGTTCGTTGGCTACTGTCGATAGTGCCTTTTCAAGATGTTCCTGAACACTTGGTACTTCACGCTGGCGTTGCCATCCGTATACAGCAGCACCGTCGTATTCAATCCCTAAGGCAATTCGCCCCATATCTGTATTACCCCGTTTCTGAAAAGGCGCTAAGTGTAGTCATGTCGCTTGCAACATGCAATGCCGCTAATACGCAAAACTCTTTTAGGTCATAGAAAATAAATGTACATCACCTAAAACAAAAACGGCCTGTATATCTTGTAAATACACAGGCCGTTCATTATGTCTGGCGAACAATCTATTGTGTGCGTCCGCACAGATTATCTAGGCGATATTCGCTATAATCGCTGCAGCTTCCTGTTTTTGCTCTTCGCTACCCTCTTTCATTACTTCTTCAAGCAACTCTTTTGCAGCGTCCACATCGTCCATTTCAATATAAGCGCGAGCTAAGTCTAGGTTAGCGTTCTGCCCCGCGTCTTTATCTATATCAATCACCGTATCTTCATCAGATACACCTGTGAAGTCAGATAAACTTACATCAAGATCTAGCGCTTGGCTATCCGGGTCAATAGCGTCTGCATCATCGCCATCGTCCATTAAAGCCTCTACATCAAGGAAGTCTTCTGGTGGCGTTTGCGCGTCACTTTCACCATCGACATCACTAAGTAAGGCGGCAAGATCTAAATCAGGGTTATCGAGTTTAAGATCATCCTCTTGAGCCTTTTCAGTCTCAGCGGATTGAGCCTCTTGTTCGTCCTCTTCAATTTCAGTTGGTGTGGCAATATCCAATTCCACATCATCTGGAATTTCAAGGTCGTCTAATGCAAGTTCCGAATCATCTTCTTCAAGGGCGAAAGTATCTTCGTCGTCTTCTTGCTCAGACTCAAAAGCACCATCTTCGTCTAGCTCAAAGGTTTCATCTTCTTCGTCTAGTTCAAACGTATCATCGCTTTCGTCGAATCCAAGGTTGTCGTCACTCCCTTCTAACTCGAATGTGGCTTCATCATCTTCCTGCTCAAGTTCGAAAGTATCTTCACTCTCTGCTGAAGATGCTTCTGGATCCTGACCGTCGTCATCACTTTCAATTTCACTGGTGTCGACATCACTTGTATCAACAATAGCGTCTGACTCAAGACTTTGAAGAAGCTCATCGAATTCCGCACTGTCAAGATCGTCAAGAATCTCGTTGTCGTCTACATGGTCATCGTCACCGGAAGCAGACAACCAGTCGTCAAGGCCTGGAACATCGTCAAGTTCGTTAAAGTCTTCTTCGCTGTTCTTATCTGAATCGCTTTGGTTTAAATCAGTTTCTTCAGGTGAGCTCGATTCTTCAGCAGCACTAGATTCTGATGATATTTCGTCACCTTCATCTTCACCGTCTACTACACCGTCAATTTCTTGCTCTAATTCAAAGCTTTCTACTTCGTCATACGCAGCGTTTAACAGGCTGTCGTCGTATTCATCACTGTCTTCTGCTGAAGCATCTTCCGCTGGCTCTGTTGGCGCTGAGGGCTTTTCCTGCGCTGATGGCTCTTCCTGCGTTGATGGCTCTTCTCCCGCTAAAGGCTCTTCCGTATCCATCTGACTGAACGAAGGAATATCATCCATCATCTGTCTTTCAAACGCCTCAATAGCGTCATCTAGTGGATCGTCTGACGTTTGCCCTGCCTTTTCTTCAGCGTCTTCATCGACAGCGTCGAGCTCTGGCTCTACGTCTGTTTCTGGCTGTAGTTCTGCCTCGGCTTCCGTTTCTAGCTCTACTTCATCTTCCGAGTCGGCTTCAGACTCAGCTTCAAATTCTAGCTCTGATTCCGGCTCTGGCTCAGATTCAAGTTCCGTTTCTAGTTCAGGCTCAATCTCAGCGTCTTGTTCTGCTTCTATTTCAGTGCCAAACTCTGGCTCTGAATCTAGTTCTGACTCTGGTTCACCTTCGGCTTCCGCCTCTAGCTCTACTTCATCTTCCAAGTCGGCTTCAGGTTCAGCTTCAGTTTCAGGTTCAACTTTTTCTTCTGGTTCTTGGTCTTGTTCTGTTTCAGAATCGATATCCTGTTCTAATTCAGATTCAAGCTCAGGCTCAGCTTCAAATTCAAGCTCTGACTCCGTCGCTGGTTCAGACTCAAGTTCCGTTTCTAGTTCAGGCTCAATATCAGCGTCTTGTTCTGTTTCTACTTCAGTGCCAAACTCCGGCTCTGAATCTAGTTCTGACTCCGTTTCACCCTGGGCTTCCGTCTCTAACTCTACAGCATCTTCAAAGTCAGCTTCTCGCTCAGCTTCTGCTTCTGACTCGCTCAAAGCTTCAGGTTCGAACTCTGCATCTGTTTCATCATCTGGTTCTATTTCAGACTCAAGCTCAGAAAGTAGCTCGTCTGTCAGCAAATCTACATCTTCACTGCTTTTAGATTCTTCAGCTTCTAGTTCAGCAAGCAACTCATCAGTTAGCGGGTCGCTAAAATCATCTTCGCTTGCATCTTCTTCATCGCCTTCAGGCGTTTCAAGATCTACGTCTTCTTCGTGAGCTTCAGGACTAACTTCAGGCTCGCCATCTAACTCTGCTTCAAGCTCTGCAAGTAGTTCATCAGTAAACGGATCGTCAAAATCACCTTCCTCATCGGATTGAGTAGGTAAATCGCTAGAAGCGCTTTCATCGAGCTCATCATCAGCTGAAGGCTGTTGATCCGCTGAAGGCATTTGATCCGCTGAAGGCTCTTCAGCAAGCTCATCTTCCGCCTGTAGCTCAGCAATAAGCTCATCGGAAAGAGGGTCACTGAAGTCCGCGTTAGTTTCGATTTCGTCGGTGACTATTTCGTCTAAATCGTCGGTAATGGCATCAAGACTCTGAATAGACTGCGGCGACGGCGAAGAAGTTGTTATTTCTTCCTCAAGATCATCTTCGTCTTCGTCATCTTCTTCACCTAGGCCACCCATCATTTCGATTTGCTCAATTTCATTTAACAAATCGTCGGTGATTTTATCAATTTCTTTATTTTGCTGATTAATCTCGTCGTCGAGCTTGCTCAACATATCCTCATTGATAAGGTCGTCATTGCTGTCTAGCTCATCAGTAAGACCTGCATCAACGCCGTGCTCTTCTAGCAAATCGTCAATACTGATTTCAGGCTTATCGTCCTCATCTTCTACGGTTGGCAAAGAAGAAACACTTTCTGTTTCTTCGCCAGCGTCAGATAAATCATCAACCGAGCTTGCAAGCAACGCGTCGATATCGTCTTCATCAACGTTGTCAGATTCTGCGGTTCCGTTGACCTCAGCCAGTATGTCGTCAGGGTCTATGTCGCCCGACTCATCTAGCTCATCACTCTCAAGTTCTGCCGCGTCTTGGCTTTGTACATCATCAAGCAAGTCATCAATGTCAAAATCATCGGCATCTGTCGATGTAGCCTCGTCAGCAACTTCCGTCTCTGGCTCGCTTTCATCGGCAGAATCTTCATCAAAGATGTCGTCATCCCCTGACAGGTCGAAGCCTTCAAGGTCGTCAGTGTCGTTTTCGTTTAATACTTTATCTGACAGGTCATCGTCATCAAACAGACTATCTAGTTCACTTTGATCAAGCTCATCATCGCCAGCTTCAAACAAGTCATCACTGCCATCGTCTGGCACCAACATGTCGTCTTCAAGGTCGGCGAAGGTTTCTAACTCATCATCTAGGCTTTCTTCTAAATCTGAGGTAAGTACGTCATCGAGCAAGTCGTCGTCATTAAATAAATCGTCATCTGATAACTCTGCTTTATCATCAAAATCGGATGCCAATGCGCTTGATAGATCGCCAATGTCAGAATCAGGTACCGGCACTTCATCATCATCAGCTGTAATTGTCGGGGCAGCTGCAGGCGCTTCTTCAGGCTTACTATTGCGTTTGAGCAGCCACATGATAAGGCCACCAACCAACAATAGTGACAGAATTGCCGAGCCTATAATTAGACTCAAAGGGCTGGTAAGTGCGCTTAAAAACGAAGACTGCTTTTCTGCTTCGCGCTGCGCTTGCTCGGCCTTGATCATGTCGAGCAATTCTTGCTGAAGCGCCACTTGCATATCAAGCTGGCTCTTAACATCACCTTCGACTTGCCCACGCAAGGTTTCTAGTTCGCCATTAACAGCCTCAACACGCTCGTACAAGCGTCTGTTTTCGTTAAGAATCGCTTCAACATTTTCCAGTGAGGCTGCAAACTGCATACGCAGTTCGTCGAATTGTCGGGTTTGCTCCTGATCCAAGCGAGTGATTTTCTGCTCAATATCAGTTTGGGTTTGCGTTAAGTCTTGTTGATTGACTAAAGGCGATGCAGGCTTGATATTTCTTACGCTACTGCCAGGTTTATTTAGCATTTCAGCAAATGCTCTATCATCCTGCTCAGCGCGCATCTGGGCTTTTTGCTTATCAATTCTGGCGATATAGCGCTCTGATGGTAACTTTAATACCGCACCATCAACTAATAAATTTAAATTGCCGTTTTCAAATGCGTTTGGATTGAGCTCGTAAATGGCGGTCATAACCTGATATACGCTCAGGTTATTGTTTTGGCGATAGCGCTCAGCAATGCGCCATAGGGTATCGTTGGCGTCGATGGGCCCATATTCCAGGCCCGAATACTGATCAGTTGCGTCTTTGGGACCTTTTAAGAAGGTAGCGCGTTCTTGTGCATCAACAGTGATGATAGGGCCAGACAAACAAAGTGTTAGTAAAAGTAAGCCCGTCAAATGCAATTTCATAGCAGTCCTATATGCCCTCAAGCGTCTTTACCACCCGAGACGTATGGGCGGATTTTCTAGCCAATCAGTACGGAAGAAAATATTGGCTTTTATTTTTATTCTTAAGCCACCTTGAAACCATTAATAATCAAGCTAGCGTTTTACAGTCTTTATGAACTTAGCAGTAAGATTGATTTGCGCTTTTTAGAGTTCTTACCCTTCGCCTAAGTGTCTGACTGAGTATTGTTTTTAACGTTGTTCTATTCCTAACTTTACAAACTATAAACCAGTTATTAAGGGTGATCTAGTTAGACAGTAGTATTGAAGCGCTCTAATGCTCAAATTTTCGCAAAAAACCGTCATTCAGTAGCTTCGAGTGCTGTCTTTCTATCCCGTTGAACAGTGCCGCTTCATTGCAACAGGTAATTCCCCTTTCATTGCGTATCGGCAAGCACAGAAAAATGTTTACCTTTTCCTGTGCTTATCCGATTAATCAGAGGCGGAACCTCTGTAGAATACTTACAAGTAGTCGCGAATAAGTGTCTCAGCAATTTGAATGCTGTTTGTCGCTGCACCTTTGCGAATGTTGTCTGACACTACCCATAGGTTTAAACCACAAGGGTGAGTAATATCATTCCTGATACGCCCTACATGCACAATGTCGTTGCCGCTAGCGCTGCTTACTTGCGTAGGGAATTGCTCATTACCGTCATAAACTGTTACACCTGGCGCATCGGCTAAAAGCTCTTTAACATGCTGCGCATCTATTGGCGAACGCGTTTCAAGGTGAATAGCTTCAGCATGGCCATAGAAAACCGGTACACGCACGGCCGTCGCATTTACCAAAATACTTTGATCGCCCATGATTTTTTGGGTTTCCCACAGCATTTTCATTTCTTCTTTGGTGTAGTCGTTGTCTTGGAATACGTCGATTTGAGGTATGACATTAAAGGCAATTTGGCGACTAAACGATTCTGGTTTTACTTCACGTGCGTTTAGCAAACCTGCGGTTTGTTTAGCCAGTTCTTCCATGGCTTCTTTACCGGCACCAGAAACTGACTGGTATGTGCACACGTTAATACGGTCAATACCAACCGCGTCTTGAATAGGTTTAAGTGCAACCAACATTTGAATGGTTGAGCAATTTGGGTTCGCAATAATGTTTCTATTGCGAAACTCTGCCAGTGCATGGGCGTTAACTTCTGGCACCACAAGTGGGATATCTGGCTCGTAACGAAACTCTGAAGTATTATCGATGACAATACAGCCTTCCTCTGCCGCTATCGGAGCAAATTTTGCAGAAATGCTGCCTCCAGCTGAGAAAAAGCCAAATTGCACTAATGACCAGTCGAAATCATCAGCATCTAATACTTCAATGTCTTCGCCTTTAAACGACACGGTACTACCTGCTGAACGTTTACTGGCAAGCGGATACAAACGGTTTACCGGAAAGTCTCGCTCTTCTAATAGTTCAATCATGGTTTGGCCCACTAGACCTGTGGCGCCAAGTACCGCTACGTCAAACGCTTGCGACATAATGCTTTATGCTCCTAATATTAAAATAACTAAACCAGACTTACGTGAAAGCCCAGTTTGGTGAATGTGTCTTGGATTTGCTTACTGGTGTTTTTTGGCAAGTGTAACGCATAGGCGCTGCACTCGCGACGCACTCTGTATTGCTTGCGCAATGTAGAGAACGTATTTGCTATGTGTGTCTCTGGCGTTTCATTATGGCCTGACGCAAACGCGTTTCGCGTTATCTCATCGTCAATAGCTACATCATACACATTGTGGAATACGGCAATGAGATCCTCAACCGACAACCGCACCGCCTCAGGCGAATTTAACGCAACTTTGATCGGATTGGTTTTCTCTAAAAAGTCGCTAAGCACTTTGTCTGGGGCTTTGCCCACTACGTCACAAATTTGCTCGTAAATCATTTGCGTACCGCGCACTTTGCCTTCTACAGAGTGCCCCGCGATATGTGGTGTAACGAACCAAACATAGTCAAATAATGCTGTATTTATGGCAGGCTCATTGTCGAATACGTCGAGTACCACCGTTGGCGCTTTTTCCTCTTGAAGTACGCTAAGTAGTGCCACTTCATCAATAACCTCACCCCGGCATGCATTTATAAGCAGCTGGTTTGACGTTAATCCTTCCAGAAACGCTTCGTCTATCATCTGATATGTAGGATATTCGCCGCCTTTAATAAAAGGCACGTGAAGCGAGATAACATCGCACTTTGCTATTTGCGCTAAGTCTACAAATGACTGACCGTTATGCTCCTTCTTACCAGATTTTGCTAGCGCTTGCTGTAGCGGTGGGTCATACAGACAGTGTTTAACGCCAATTGCCATTAAAATTCTTGATAATGCAGTTCCCACATTACCAGCACCTACTATTCCCACTGTCGCATTATATAAATCGAGCTTTTGGGCTTTTTGCGCGTGCAGCAGAACACTCAACACGTACTCGGCAACCGCTACGGCATTACAGCCTGCTGCACTGCTATGCATAATTCCCACGCTATCTAAATGCGTTTTATCTAGATGATTGGTCCCCGCTGTTGCCGTAGTAACAAACTTAAGCTTGTTAGCGCTGGTCAGCAGTTCAGGGGTAACCTTGGTGGTAGAACGCAACGCAAGAATATCTACATCGCGCAGCATTTCAGGCACAAGAGATTGCCATGCATAGGATTCAACCTCACCTACGCTATTAAGGTAATCGGTACCAAACGGAATGGTGTCTTCAAGAAGTATTTTCATGGCGCTAAGTGTACCTTAACTTAGGCTTTTAGTAACCCAGCGCCCCCGATTTATCTTGTCGGTGATTTGTTTAATTTACGTCATTTTGATGAACGTTTGGCCGCAGTATAAGAGAGACGGCCGAAGTTCATACAATCTTTTAAAACGGGAGCGCTTAAAGCAAAGCGCTTAAGCTCTCGTTTTTTGTCCACCTCATCCTTTGCGATCGTGGTATTGGATAACGTTAACTTTAAATAGTTACTTGTCATATCCAGGGAAACGGCGTTCAACGCGTCGTTTAATACCCGGCCATGCTAACGAACCACCAGCCTGCCGGGTGACTTGATCGGCTTGTGTACGAATGCCATCTAGAATTGCCGAATGAATTGGAATAAGCGGTTTGCCTGTGGCCTGCGCTTTTAACTGAATTTCACAGGCGCGCTGCATAATAAACATAAACAAGAAAGCATCGGGAATATTGTCTGCACAGGTTAAAAGCCCGTGATTGCGCAAAATCATAAATTGGGTATCGCCAAGGTCGCGAACCAATCGCACTTTTTCTTCTGGGTTTAGCGCCACGCCTTCGTAGGCATGATAGGAAAGCGACGCCAGCGGAAAAAGCGACTGTTGCGAGTATGGCTGCAACCCTTCTTCTAAAATGGATACCGCCACACCTTCTGCTGTGTGCAAATGCAAGACACATTTTGCATCGTCTCTAGCCTCATGAACAGCGCTATGAATAGTAAAACCTGCTGGGTTAATGTCGTACTCACTTTCCATTACCTTGTTACCGTGAAGATCAACTTTAACCAAGCTTGATGCAGTAACTTCATCAAACATTAAACCGTAAGGGTTGATCAAGAAATGATGATCAGGCCCAGGAACACGGGCAGAAATATGGGTGAAAATAAGGTCGTCCCAACCATACATAGCAACTGCGCGATAACATGCGGCAAGGTCAACACGGGTTTGCCATTCTTCACTGCTAACTTTCGACTTTACTGAATCTGTCATAGCTTTACTCTTTTAACGTACAAATTAATTTCATTTGAGGCGGGAGCCCTAGGTGGAAGGCTCGATACCTTGAACGTTTCAATGAAACTTCCACTTACTTTCTCTTACCACCTACATTACGCGCAGTAATTGCTATACACTGTCGGATATACGACATTGTAAGAAATTTGTTAAATGGAAAAATTTAAACCTGTTCTCGCTAGCTCTACTTGGTTTGGCGCGCTCCCACCCTATTTGCAGGAAGCCATGTTCGACAAGATGCGCCTAAAACACCTAAAAGCAGGGCAGCAACTTCATGCCAAAGGTGAAGACGGTGTCGGTTTTTACGGCGTATGCGAAGGCCGTTTAAGAGTTGTCACTGTGGGCGTGGATGGTCGCGAAATGCTATTTGCGCTATTGGGCCCCGGAACTTGGTTTGGTGAGATATCGATGTTTGACGACCTCCCTCGTACTCACGACAACTTCTGCGAGACAAATTGCACGGTGGCGATTATTCAAAAGAACGCGTTTAAAGCACTGCTTGAGCAATATCCTGAACTCTACCCGCATTTTACTCGCCTTTTATGCACGCGAGTGCGCAGCGCTTTTCAGTTTATTGACTCAAGCGCAGGGCTTAGCCTTAAGCACCAGCTGGTAAAACGGCTTTTAATGCTTACCACCAGTTACGGTCAGCATTTGCCCAAACACAACGCGATTACACTTACCCTTTCGCAAGAGTCTTTAGCGCAAATGATAAATAGCAGTAGGCAAACGGTGAACCAGTTATTAGGTGAACTTCAACAAGAAGGTTTGGTAAAACGGCATTACGGGAAAATCACTATTCCCGAGCCAGATACCTTGTTTAGTCGTTATCAGTTTATTTGACTTGACGCTTCAGCCACATTACTGGGTCTTTCCTCCGTATTTCAATCGCATAGATGTATAGAGTATTTCATCTGTTGATGAAGTACCCTAATGACGAAAATGCCGTCATCGACTTTTTTATAGAAGACCATGTGCCTATGAACTGGCAGATGAAAGTAAGTCTTTCTGATATCCTCAGCTGAAGTACCGATACTAGGGTTTTCCGCCAGAATGACTAGAGCTTCGTGTAGGGCAACAAGATAGGCTTCAGCTTGAGTTACGCCATGAATATTGGCTGAATAATCGTAAATCCCGGAGATAACTTCCTCTGCTTTATTGGAGAGGGTATATTTATTCATTCTGAGGCTCGAGTTTTCTTAACTTGAATAATATCTAAAACATTCTTATCACTTTTCCCACTCAATTCACCTTCTATGAGAGCTAAGCTAATTGCCTCTCGCTCACTCTGATTGCGACGCACTAAATCGCGAATATAATCACTAGCATTAGCAAATTTGCCAGTTTTTACTTGTTCATCAATCCACGTACGCATTTCGTCAGGAAGCGACACATTTAAAGTTGCCATTGTCTATTTCCGAATGTCCACCATTTGCAAATTATGGCAAACATTGACAAAGATTGCCGATTGAGTAATGAAAGTTGGTTTAACCGATAGCTCAGAGCACTTAGTTAAACGACAAATTCAGCGTCACTCGAAACACTGCGCTTAATAAAAATTTGACATTCTGCTTCACGGACAAAACACACAATTACAATCGCTTAAGCGGCCGCTTCTGAAAACACAGGTTTTATTTAAAAAATATCAATAAAAAAAGGGCGTAAACACAAGCACCCACGGTGCTCAGGTTTACGCCCTTTTGTCTTTTTTGAAACTCTTAACTGAAGCTAAAAAAGCTTACTGGTTCAAGCGGTTTTAATTAACCGTTATAACGCTGCATAACAAGCGTTGCGTTAGTGCCGCCGAAGCCAAAGCTGTTAGACATAATTGTGTTTAACGTTGCTTCACGAGCTTGGGTAACAATATCTAGCCCTTGTGCCGCGTCGTCCAGTGTGTCGATGTTAATTGATGGCGCAATAAAGTTATTCTCCATCATCAACAAGCTGTAAATAGCTTCGTTTACACCCGCTGCACCTAGTGCGTGACCTGTCAGTGACTTAGTTGCACTAATTGGTACGCCCGCTTGGCCAAACACTTCTTGAATAGCGGCAAGTTCCTTCACGTCACCTACAGGCGTAGATGTGCCGTGGGTATTCAAGTAATCGATTGGCGCATCGATATTTTGCATTGCCATTTTCATACAGCGAATTGCGCCTTCACCCGACGGTGCAACCATGTCGAAACCGTCTGATGTAGCGCCGTAACCTACTACTTCGCCGTAGATTTTTGCGCCGCGTGCAAGCGCGTGCTCAAGTTCTTCAACAACAACCATACCGCCGCCGCCTGAACTTACAAAGCCGTCGCGTGCTGCGTCATAAGTACGTGATGCCACAGCAGGATTGTCGTTATATTTAGAGCTTAGTGCGCCCATAGCGTCGAATTGGCTTGATAGTGACCAATGTAGTTCTTCGCCGCCACCGGCGAATACTACGTCTTGCTTACCAAGCTGAATAAGCTCTAGCGCATTACCAATACAGTGGGCACTAGTTGCACACGCAGAAGCAATTGAATAGTTCACGCCGCGAATTTTAAACGGTGTCGCTAGGCAAGCCGATACCGTAGATGCCATACAGCGAGGAACCATGTATGGACCAACACGCTTAACGCCCTTTTCGCGAAGAATATCAGCAGATAGCACTTGGTTTTCAGAAGACGCGCCACCTGAGCCAGCAATGATACCTGTGCGTTCGTTTGAAATGTCGCTTTCTTCTAAACCAGAGTCTGCAATGGCTTGTTGCATCGCTACGTATGCGTAGCCTGCCGCATCGCCCATAAAGCGCATAGCTTTACGGTCAATATGGTCTTTCAAATCGATGTCGATGTTGCCCCAAACTTGGCTGCGAAGGCCCATTTCGGCGAACTGTTCTGAAAATGTAATTCCAGACTTACCCGCTTTAAGTGAAGCAAGTACGTCTTCTTTATTTACGCCGATGCTTGATACGATACCAAGACCGGTGATAACTGCTCTTCTCATAGTTTACCCTTTGCGTTGTTGCGGCTTATGGTAACGATTTTGAATGATAAAGTGGTCTGCTCTGCCAATTGCCATACTCAAATTTGCTAAACTTCAGCTTTACAGTACCTGTTTCAATTCTGGGCTTATGTATACAAACAGGTAATTTCCCACTTCCCTTCTTTTTCGTTTTTGCCGTCTTCGTCTAAGCTCTCTTATTCGGAATATTTCCAATGTAGCACGAATGTACAGGGTAATGACCAGTGTTAATTTATACCTTCATAAAACCTTCAAAATAGCTCTAGCGGTTTCTTTTATTGACAAAAGTGAGCTCTAAGTGAGCTCTAAGTTTGTTCTTAAATATTTTACCCGTATCTTCTCTGGGCAGAGTATCGAGTATTTGCAAATGTTTAGGCCACTTGAACCGCGCTAGTTTGCCATCTAAATACCCGTGTAGCGCATCAATCGAAAGCGCATTGCCGGGTGAGCATTGAACAGTTAAATAAACGCATTGTTTTTATTGATACAATGCTATTTACGTATGCAATGGGAAAATGCAGGCCCTGCTCAAATGTAAACTTATGCAGAAAAACAAAGTGGTGGCAGGTAGAATACGCCACCAACTGTTACAGATTTAAATAACAAGAAAACGGGCTGATGCGTTGTTATCGCTCAGCCAAAACCACAGGAGAAAAATAAACAGTGAAATCTAAGCATGCACAGGTTCATTTTAATGAGAGCGGTACGCCTGTCGCCGACCATTTTGACGACGTTTATTTTTCTAACGACAGCGGAATTGATGAAACCCAACACGTTTTTGTTGCAGGCAACGACCTTGCTGAGCGCTGGCAACAGTGGCGCAACCCTACTTTTGTCATCGCCGAAACAGGTTTTGGAACTGGGCTGAACTTTTTGGTCGCCATGCGTGCCTTTAACGAATTTAAAACAGCAAACCCCGACCATCCGTTAAAGCACCTGTATTTTATTACCACGGAAAAGTTTCCACTGCCTCAACAGGATATGCAGCGAGCGCTAGAAGCTTTTCCTGCCCTTAAAGACGAAGCGCAAGCACTCGCTTCACTTTATCCCATGGGCCTAGAAGGTTGTCATCGCCTTCATTTTGATAACCATTCAACCACACTCGACTTGTGGATTGGTGATGTACACGAGCTTTTGCCTCAATGGCATTCTCCTGTAAATGGCCTCATCGATGCCTGGTTTTTAGATGGTTTTGCACCAAGCAAAAATCCTGACATGTGGACCGATGCACTGTTTAGCCAAATGGCTCGCTTGTCAAAAACCGGTACAACATTTGGAACCTTTACCGCCGCAGGCATCGTAAAGCGTGGGCTAGCTGGTGTGGGTTTTACCATTAAAAAACGCGACGGTTTTGGCCGTAAACGCGATATGTTGACCGGCGTTTTTAGCCAAGACAATGAGAATGTGCAGCATAGACTTCGCCTGCCTGCTGGCCCCTATTACAGGTACGCTGACGACAGTTTAGATAAAACAAGCAAAGTCGCAGTAGTAGGCTCCGGCCTTGCAGCAGCTACGGCATGCTTGGCTTTAGTAAAACGCGGCATTAGCACCACTTTGTATTTTGATGGTGACACCCTTGCAAGCGGCGCTTCTGGCAACCCGCAAGGCGGCTTTTATCCGCAGCTCCATAGCGAAGCAAGTATTGCCAGCCGCATTCAGGCGCACAGTTTTTTGTATGCTAGACAAGCCTACGACCACACTATTGAACAAGCAAAAGCCTGTGGCCTAGCCGACGTTGCCCATGATTTTTGCGGTGTTATTCAATTAAGCTTTAACGACAAGGTAGCAGAGCGTCAAAATAAGCTGGCAGCAGCCGACGTATGGCCTGAAGCTTTGATTAAGCCCGTAGACAGCAAAGAAGTGAGCGATATCGCTAACCTAACTCTTCCCTACTCTGGCTTATACATTAGCCTCGGCGGTTGGCTTTCTCCTCCGCAGCTAGTTACTGCCATGATTGAAGAAGCACTTCAAAGTGGCAAACTCGAGCTGAAACCCAATCATACCTATGTATCTCATGAGGCAGTTGAGACAACAAAGCAGCGGGTGCAGATTCGTTTTAACTTAGATAGCGTTGAGAGTGAAGAAGTTATTACTGCCGATCATCTTATCCTTGCCCTTGGTGCAGGTGCGGTAAACGCTAGCGATTTTGACAGCCTCTCCCTTCGCCCTGTTCGCGGACAGGTTGAAGCTATTCCCACCCAAATGCCAATTGAACAGCTTAGCACTGTGTTGTGTCATAAAGGCTATATGACACCTGTATTCGAAGGTCGGCACGCGTTAGGTTCAACCTACGTTAAAAACGACTTAAGTACCGATGCGAGAAGCGACGAAACTGAAATGAACCTCGCCACACACGAACAGGCGCTGGCAAACACCGACATCGTGCAAGCATTACAACATGACGGTAAAGCCAGAGCGGCTACGCGTTTAGGTTCACCCGACCACCAGCCTGTTGTCGGTGCACTACATAACTTTGATTCATTAAAAGAGCTCTACACTATGCTAGGCGTGGGCAAGCCGTTGACTAGCGCGCCAGTGTTGCCAAGCAGCGTAGTTTCTACGCTTACTTGCTTAGGGTCACGAGGGTTAACCACAGCACCTTTAATGGCAGAAGTCTTGGTGAGCAGTCTATGTATGGAGCCTCTGCCTTTAAGTAACGATTTGCTTAATGCAGTGAACACAAGCCGCTTTATGACTCGCGAAGCAATTAGAAGTCAGGGTAAATAAAAGGAGAGGTCTTTGTGAAAATTCTACTGTGCCTAGACACAAAAGATCGGATGTTTAGAGGTTTTAAAGCGAATATGCAATGAGTTCGCTTTGAAAAAACAGAGTGCAAAGGAAGTAAATGGCTAGTTTACGCTAGCCATTTTATTTAAATCCATCACGATAAAAGCGGGAATGTATACGTTGGCGCTTGCTACCACTTGTTTATTTTCCAGCGACACGATACGGGCGTTTACGCGGACGCCTCTGTCATCTTCAATGATGGTGCCAGTTACAACATGGTCCATCTCAACCTGTTTAGCGAGTGCAGTACCATCTCGCGTGAGTACGAAATCGCCGACTGGCGTTACGGTAATGCCACCTGCGAGCTTAAAGTCGACAACCGCTAACCCAAAGTCTTGTAGCTCGGCTATTAGATACTCTGAAAGCTGATTACCTAACACGGTGCTGTCGCTCAACGACTGATTAAGCCTCACAAAGCTCGCCACACCCACCATATCTTGCTGCGTAAGACGGGTTGCATTGTCCATTAACTCCATCGCAAGTTGCGAGGCGTAATCATTTAAGCGCTTATGCGTTTGTGACGGTGAATAGCCATGGTGTAGTGGGTCTTTATAGCCGGGTTCGACTTCCACGTGCTGTTGATATTGTCTATCGCGAGAATCTGGTGTGTACTCCAGCCCCGAACGGTTTGGTACAGGCACTGGCTCGGCGTGATGAGTAATTTCACCGTCTTCACCTAACCAAAATGAGCCAATAGAATCTGTGCTAGTGCACCCCGTCATACATACACTCAGCATTACGCCAACGGCTGCCCAACTGCTTGACACAAGCTTCTTTGTAAACACCATGCTGAAACTCCTAGCCGCGACTTAGCTTAACGCCATCGCGCATACCGTTTTGCTGGCTACCGTCACTTGGAATAAGTGCATCTACCACGTAGAACGGCACTAACATTTGCGCAGTTGCCACAACTGCGCGCGACTCCATGCCTAAAATACGGGCGTTAACTAACACGCCACCTTGGTGCTTGGTCATTGTTCCGGTTAACACGTATTCAATAGGAAGGCTGCTGCTCAATTCCAAATAGTCTCGGCTCAATACAAAATCGCCATCGTCAGTAATGCGAATATACTCGGTGGCTTTGAAGTCGATAACCGGCACGCGGAATTTATGCAGTTCGTGAACAAAAGATTCCGCCATCTGACGACCAAGCAAATCTGTTTTCTGCAAGTCAGTATCTAGTAGTGCGAAATGGGTTACACCAATAGGTGTCTTGTTATTCACATATTCCATATTGGCAATTAAGTCTTGCGCCATGTTCTTCACATAGTCGCCAATATGCTTGGTTAGAGGTCGACCTTTATACGCCCCCTGTACGCTCGAATACAAAGGAGGTTGACCGATAGCGCCGTACGCGTCCATACCCTGAGACTGGGTATCACTGGTATTTTCAACTGGCTTTGAGGAAGCGCGGTCGGCGGCAGTAATATCAATCACGTTCATGGCCGGGCGCTGAGGCGCTTGTTCGGCTACCTCTTCTTCCCCCATCATCATAGAACACCCGCTGACGCTTAGCAGTGAAGCACAAAGCGAAAGCGCCGCGTATTGATTTCGTCTTTTCATGGGGTTACCTCGTACCTTCAGTTCTGTATAACTTGCCGTTTCTGGTGGTTACTTGTTCTTCGCGCCAAAACAGTTCGGCAGGGAAAAAGCGTGTTGCTGCTGCGACAATGTTTTTATTTCTAGCGTTGATAATTCGAGCGTTAACCACCGCGCCAGACTCTTGGTAAACCATGGTGCCGGTAATATAAAAATCGACGCGCTCAATGTTGGAAAGCTGGTCGATATCGCGGGTTAATACTCTGTCGCTCTCGTTACTAACAATTATATCGTTCGAAAGCTTAAATTCTTGAGTAGAAAAGCCTCTTTTCGTGGCCTCAGTAATCATTCCTTGTTCAAGCTGATGGCCCAACAACATTAGCGGATGTTGATGGCCAGCACTGTATTTCATAGTATCCGCAGGTACAAAGCCAACTACCGCATAGCGAGACTGACGTGCTGGACCCACATCAGCAAAAAGTTCGTTTGCCAACATATAGGTATGGTATTCCACATTCCCCAATGCAGATACGTCGCTGGCATCGGTTTGCGCAAATTGACTCTTAGGTTCGTCAGATGAAGAGCAACCAGAGAGTAAGCCCATGAGAAGCGCGGTATATGCCAAGGCTTTCACGACTAAGCGACCATTTTCTGTCAGCAAAGCGTGAGAGACAGGTTTTGTCATACTTTTCATTACACGTGTCCAGTGAAAAACGTCAAATTTCTATCGGAAAGAAGCAAAAACTCATCGAAAAACAGTGATCAGCTACTACGCAAACCGACATTTTTAGTGCCTTTAAACATGCTTTAGCAAAATTCACACCAAAGAGAGACTACAAGCAGCATTGACCGCTACATTGAAGGTTACATTGATAAAATTGCTGATAACCAAGTGACGTAAAGCGCCTAGTTTAAGGAGATATACCTTTCTCAGTGTTAAAAGAACTTGATGTTTATCGTCAGGCCGTGCATGAAAAGCGGAGGCGACTTGCCGCCTTAGGACAGAAAGCTGCCGATAATTAAATAGGCAATGATCACAATGCCAAGTGATTAAAAAACTTGAGAACTCCCGGGACTCTCATGCCGCGTTAATGACCAATTAGCTAAATAAACCTGCACATGCCTAAACCTAAACTTTCACCATCACGAGGTTCAAAACCGAATTTAAGATAAAAACTCTCTTTACCGTGCGCAGCCAACAAACCAATCGTTGCGCCAGGTGCGCAGCAAGACTCTAAATGTCTAATCAACGTGTTCATTATTTTCGATCCCAAACCTTTATTCTGATGTTCTGGATGAATAATGACGTCTTGAATATAAAAATACATTGCGCCATCGCCAATCACCCGACCACAGCCTACAAGGTTGTTGTCGAGGTAAATTGTTGTCCAAAACAACGAGGCATCAATACTTTTTTGAACAACCGATAAACACGGGTTACTCCATCCAATCAATTTTCTCAGACTGGCAAAGTCTTCAGCTGACGGAGGACTTTCTTTAACGGTGTAATTGGTATGCATCATTCGTCATTCCTCCCCTCGTTCTCGCAAAAGCTAGCTACCTAATTCGGTAATGTGAAGCAGTTCGCCCGACGGACCCCATAGATAGAAAACACTTCCCCAATGTTGTTGCTCAATTGATGAAATTTTCGTTTTATGTAACGAGCGTGAGCACAAATCAAAAGCGTCCTGAATGTCTGCTACACATATTTGTAGCATAAAGTTATTCGCCAATTCAGGATTATAAAAGCGCTGAAGAAAAAAGAGACAATCACCATTTTCAAACAGTGTTAGGTCTTCATTTACGTATTCTGCATTAAATCCAATCTCAGAATAAAATGCTTTAGAAATGTCGTAGTTTTTGCTTGGAATAAAAGTCTTAATATCTATGACGTCCATATCTTGAGATCCATCGCATTTCGCTGCTTTAAATTTAAGTCGTGGCTAAATGGCAATAACAGCAAGCATGTCTTCGCCATCTTCATCTAACCCCACCTCTTCGAAACCAAAGCTTGAATAGAAGGCTTTGGCGACAGGATTCTTGGGGTTATAGCATATCTCTATCTGTTTGAGCTCAGAAGTTTGCTTTATAAGCGTGATAGCTTGAGATAAAGCAACTCTGCCAATTCCATTATTCTGATGGCTCTCATCAATCATAAAGCGCCAAATGGACACTTTGGTTGGCGTTTCCTGAACCCACATCAAGAACCCTACGGGCTGGTCATTGCAATAAATGGCTTTGCAGGTATGGTTCTCGTTGTAGAAAGACTCAACCAACGACCACATATTGCACGCTACAAACGCTTGTTGATCATCCGCCACATCCAAGTCACAAACCTGCTCATAGTTAGATTTGTTTATTTCTTCCAGTGAAATTTTCATCCTGTCTTCTTATAAATGCACGCTGTTTTATTGCCATTATAAGCTGAAGTTCAGTCAAGTCATCATTAGTCGTTTATAGCCATATTGATAGTAAAAGCCTAATTAACAAAGCCGAAAGGTACAGCCCAACGCCAAATACGACGTGATTAATAATGCTGTGTAACCGAGCGTTATTGGGATTAGGCGTTTTCGATGCGGCAATACCCGCCCCCATACCTGGCTGCAATATAAAAAACGGTGCAACGACTGTAGCGATACCGAGCGCCACTGCTGGACCTAGCGTCGGTTCGAACAACCAAGACTCTCCGCATATGAAAATAAGCAGTGCTGCATAGGCAATTCCAATTAGGTAATGGGCTGTCCACCCAATAGTACTTTCCCCGTGAACAGCATGGGCACTTGAAATAGAAGTATGACGAAACTGCCCTTTTCTCATGTGCCCTATCCAGCGCCCCACCATGCCCCAATTGGTAGGGGCAATACCAAACAATTGCTTTCTCAACAAGGCCCATAAATCCATCACTAAAGTAGCTCCAATACCTATCAGCAAGATAAAAACAATACTTTGCATATTCACTCTCAATAACTAGTTTCAATTAACATGAGATGCTAGCCTACAACTTCAAGTTAACTTTAAGTCAAGCATTCCTTTGGGAAAAAGTATGGAAATATCTCAGGTCGCCAAAAAGTCAGGAGTGTCGGCATCAACACTGCGCTTTTATGAAGAAAAAGGCCTTATCAAATCTATTGGTCGACAAGGTATACGTCGCGTATTTAGCTCAAACGTTTTAGAGCGCCTTGAATTAATCGCACTAGGCCGCGCAGCTGGTTTTTCACTGGAAGAAATTGCAGGAATATTAGGAACCGATGCAAAGCCTGATATAGATCGCGATCTACTACTTAAAAAAGCGAACGAATTAGATGAAACAATCAAAAAATTAGAAGCAATCCGTGATGGTCTGCAGCATGCAGCTGCTTGCACAGCACCGAGTCATTTGGAATGTCCGAGGTTTCGTCGATTGATGAACCTTGCAGCCGCAGGGGTGATTGAAGGCGTTGCCGCGAATAAAGCAGTAAAATAAAAATCCGTATCAATGGAAACCACTCAGCGCTTTGCGGGTACTAAAGTCACCATCGCAGAGCTACCTCAAAATGGCAAAAATATGGCTATCGTAAAACCGTCCATTTTTAAAAATGGCGCGTTGCAATATCGCTTCTTGCTTAAACCCTGCATCTAACAGCAGCTTTTGCGAAGCAAGATTGGATGAAAATACGCAGGCAAAAATGCGCTCTATACTTGTGCTTGAGAAAGTAAGGGCGATAATTTGGCGCAGCGCGTCACGCATAATCCCTTTTCGCCAATGTGATGAACAAAGCCAGTATCCGACCTCTCCGGCTCTTTCATATTCAAAGTTTCCTGGGTTAACACCAATACACCCTACTAACTCGCCGTCGTACTCTACAGCTCTTATAAAACCCTCTTTGCTCCCCTCTTGAATCCACCATGTGGCATCTTCTTTTGTATAAGGGCTGGGAATTTTTGTCGACAGAAATTGCGTGACCGACGGTTGATTCAAAATATCTACCAGTCTACCTACATCGCTCATTTTAAAATCTCTGAGTGTTATCACGCGCTTTACTTCCCACCCGCTAAATCAATAAACGACCCTGTAACATATGAAGACTGAGGTGATAGAAGCCAGGCTATCGCCTGCGCGACTTCATCTGCTGTACCGCCCCGCTGCATAGGAATATGTGAGCTTAACCGTTCTACTCTGCCAGGTTCACCACCATCGGCATGAATGTCTGTTTTAATAAAACCAGGCCGGACGCTGTTTACACGAATGTTCTTCGCAGCAAGTTCTAACGAAAGCCCTTTGGTGAATGAATCCATTGCCCCTTTCGACGTCGCATAGTCGACGTATTCAAAAGGAGCACCAGTACGAGAGGCAATGGACGAAACATTAACGATTGCGCCTCCTACAACGCTTTGTTTTACAAAAGCCTTTGAACACAAGAATGCGCTAAGCACATTGGTATTAAGTACTTTGGTGAAGCGCTCTGCACTGACGTTAGTTAACTCAGTTTTGGTAAATAAAACACCCACATTGTTAACCAAATGCGTTACCTCACCCCACTGTTCCCTTACATATTCGAACATGTCCAGTACTTGCGCTTCATCGGAAACATCGGCTTTATGAGCAAATGCAACGCCACCGTTGTCAGCTATCGACGCGCACACGCTATCCGCAGCATTTTTATCTGATAGGTAATTAACGCAAACCTTATAATCGTTACTTCCCAACAATTTAGCAGTTGCGGCACCAATACCACGACTAGCACCTGTGACAATAACTACCTTGCCCACAATTTGATTCCCTTAACTGGCCATTGAACGTGGCGCTAACTTTATAAGACTAACTTACCAGCTAGTTCTGGCTTCAGAAAGTCTTATTCACCATTGACACATAATCAGAAAACTTCACAATGGTTCTACTCCATATTCACTCGCGATCATTAATGCTGTACCTTTCTGAATTTCAAATAAAGCTTTCTAATCAATACATTACTCCTGCATTTTCGCTAGCGCTCTGTACTGAAAATGCGCCGTCGCACTTCCTTATCGCAGGTAGAAACAGTAGCGGAAAGTCACTCTTAATTTCCGCGCTTGCCGGTAATGGGAAGGTAGCAAGCGGTAGTCGTGAATGTACTTCGGTTGTTGCAGAGGTATCGGTTTTTAAACAGCAAGCGATAATTGAAGAAGAAAAACAAAAAGACAGTGCAGATATTTTAGACGTAATAGCTGAGCCAACACAGGTTCGCGAACTATTCGCACAGACTAATGAGGATTATCAAAACCACCCTTATTACGACGAACTCGCCTCTGCGCTTAGAATTGAGCATCTGCTAGATAATGGGTTTCTTTCACTTTCAACAGGTGAAACCCGCAAGATTATTATCATGTTGGCATGGTTAAGTAATGCCTCTATTATTTTGCTTGATGAACCCTTCGAAGGTTTAGATGTTGAAGCGATAAGCGCATTTAGTCGCTTTCTTGTCTCTCAGCAGCAAGCTTCTTTAGTGCTTACCGCCAACAAACTCGCAGATATTCCCAAGAATATACAAGCCCAGTTGATTGTCATGGATGACTTGGCTATTACGTGGAAATCTGAAGATAAACTTAACTATGACGGTTTGCGCTCAGAACTAAGCACCTGGTTTGCACTAGAGTCTGATGATATCGATGTTCCCTCAGCCCTTAACGCTAAAGACAAACACGGCGATGACCCCAATCGCAATGACCGAAACCTCAATGAGCAAAACAGTGAGTTAGATTCACTACCTCATACCTTAATTCAGCTTAAAGATGGGTTCGTGCGCTTCGATGAGCGAACCGTATTTGAACAGCTTAACTTTACGCTTAACAAAAATGAGCATTGGCAGATCACTGGTCCAAATGGGTCAGGCAAAACCTGTTTGCTTCAAATGTTTACCGGTGATAATTCCCATTGTTATATCAACGATTTAACAATGTTTGGCATAAAACGTGGCACAGGCGAGAGCATATGGGACATTAAAAAGCACATTGGAATTATGTCGAATGCACTCCACATGCAGTACAAAGTAAACGCAAGTGTTGAGCACGTTATCATTTCAGGCTTTCACGACAGTATTGGTCTGTACACTCGCCCCACGCTAGCGGAACGCATGGTGGCAGAGCAGTGGCTTGAAGTACTGGGTTTGAAACAGAAAAAGAACTCGCCGTTTCAGTCACTGTCTTTTGGTGACCAGCGATTGGTACTTATTGCACGTTCTATGGTTAAGCACCCCGCCGTGCTTATTTTGGATGAACCTTGCAATGGTTTAGACGACTTCAACCGACAGAAAGCGCTTAAGCTTATTGATATATTGGCTAGGGCTGGCACAAGTACACTGCTGTATGTGAATCACCATGCAGAAGAACGCATTCCTAGCATTCACAATACGTTAAATATGAAAGACTATAATGTTTAAGGGTATATGTTGAAAACCTTGGCTTTTCAAGTTTTCGCTAAAAAGGTGTGGCACTTGCCTGTAAGACAATTAGCCTTAAAGCTGGAAGCTTAAAAGCTAATATTTAAAAATATTAGCGAGGCTAGGTACCGAGAAAGAAAAAAGCGCTATCACAAGGGAAAACTCATGGAAAAAGTGATAGCGCCGAAGTAACCGAGGGTGAGGTACAATAAAAACTTAAAAACTACATGGGATCCAGGGTAAGTAACACGCGATGAGTACCAGGTATGACTTTGCAGGACCGATGCACGGCGGCAAATTCTTCATGGCCCTGCCACGACTTACCTTTAAGTAAACCCACATCAAACGCATTCATTTGCCTAACGCTGCACTCGTGATAGTGCTGGCCCAACCTATTCTTAGTAAGCCCTTGCGTATTCGCGTCGTTAAGACCAATCATTTGGCGTGTAACAACACTTTCTTTCGGCAGCCACTCTGTACCTTCGCCTAAATAGGTATTCACCAACCGAACAGGAATATTGTCCACATGAAAGCTTGGGCACATTGCTGATGAAAGGGGCACTAACCTTACGCACACACTGTCACAGTCAAATAGCGTGGTGAGCATGTCAGACAGCAAATAAATATCGTCAATGGCAGCCTGCTTTCCGGCACTATTTCTTCCATCAGGTAAAAGCTTTGCGATTTCCTCTTTCAGTGATGTTAAAGAGAAAACACCGCGAATCCCCATTCCTAATGATTTAAAAACGTCGAGATAATATTGCGAGACAAGTGGAGCTTCAGGCCTTGTCCATAACGCAACGCTTATCCCTTTTTCAAAGATATCGCCCAACACCATAGCATCGGCGCTTGAACGCCAAGAGTCGCTGTGTTCAAAGGAAGTATTGTGGTCTTGTAGCGCCTGCATATTAGTGCTCCCACGCAGGAAATGGGTCAGGCATTTCAGCCCAAACATGATGGCCTTGGATAAGCTGATCGTCTGTTAACAAGCAACGATCTAACCGCTCGATAATGTCGTTTTTATTAAGCCCTTGTCCAATGAACACCAGTTCTTGACGCATGTCACCGAAGGGCTCCATCCATTGTTCTTCAATCGCTTTAAGGTATTCAGGGTCTTCAGGCCACTGCTCTTTGGGTACGGCTTTCCAAAACAGCCCAGCAGCCCCGTATCTTGCCATACCGCCAGCTTGGCTCCAGCTACCCGCTAATTGAGGGCGTGTTGCCAGCCAGAAGAAGCCTTTTGAACGAATTAACTTACCTGCAATGTCTTTACTATGAATAAAATCATAAAACTTCTGCGGATCGAACGGACGTCGCGCTTCGTACGAAAAGCTGCTTATACCAAACTCTTCAGTCTCTGGTACGTGCTCGCCACGCATTTCTTTCAGCCAACCAGGCGACTGCTGAGCACGCTCGAAGCTAAACCGCCCTGTGTTCAGCACTTTGTCGAGGGGCACTTTTCCATGCTCGATAGGAACTTGAATAGCCTCGGTGTTGAGGGTTTGCAGAATACTTTTAAGGCGCGCCAACTCTTGTTCAGAGACTAAGTCGGTTTTGCTTATTAGCAATATATCAGCAAATTCCACTTGTTCGACCAACAAGTCTGCCACGCTTCGCTCGTCTTCCTCCCCCAAGCTCTCACCCACTTCGTTGAGAAACTTAGCTTCGTCATAGTCTTTAAGAAAATTCAATGCGTCGACAACGGTAACCATCGAATCGAGGCGTGATATTTCCGACAAGCTTTTACCGTCTTCATCGGCAAACGTGAAGGTCTCAGCTACAGGCAAAGGCTCCGAAATACCTGTGGACTCTATTACCAGATAATCGTATTTACCTTCATGCGCTAAACGCTCTATCTCTTCAAGCAAATCTTCTCGCAACGTGCAGCAAATACAGCCATTGCTCATTTCAACTAGCTTTTCTTCGGCTCGATTAAAGCTAATTTCATTTTTCACCGTAGCAGCATCGATATTGATTTCACTCATATCGTTAACAATAACGGCTACTCTTAATCCATCACGATTATTCAGAATATGATTTAGAACCGTGGTCTTACCGGCGCCTAGAAAGCCCGAAAGTACGTTAACGGGAAGCTGAGTTTGAATTGACATAACGACTCGCTAAGTTTCATTTTAAATCTCGAATTTAAAAAATGTTATAACATAACAATTAAAATGAAAATAACGATATGATTAATTTATTGCAAAACGCTTGCGGTATTCCACCGGACTAAGCCCATACTCTTTACGGAATATCTTCCTAAACGCATTGACGTTTTGATAGCCCACGTTGAATGCAATATCAGCAATGCTACGCGTAGATACTTCAATTTGCTGACAAGCATGATGAAGTCTCAGCTTCTGCAGATAGTCGATGACTGACATACCTAACGCTTGCGTAAATCTTCGCTGTAAGGTTCGCTGACTAACGAAAGTGTGGCTGGCTAAATCGCTAAGAGAAATTGGCTGACTGTAATTGTTTGCCAAGTAATTTTGCGCTTTAACAACGAGAGCATCGCCATGATCTTTTTTGGGTGAAAACTGGTGATAAAAGCCTTGCTCCCTGTAACCTGTATCCACCACCATCTCTTTAGAAAGACTCAAGGCAATGGTGGGTGAACTTAAGGTCGATATGATTTCAAACACAAGATCAATCCACGCCATTCTTCCACCAGCTGTTATTACACCCTCCCCGTTTACCACGATAGCCTTAGCATCTAGTTTTGCTGTGGGAAAGGCTGCCATGAAGTGATCGGCAATTCACCAGTGTGTAGTACACACTTTGTTATCTAAAAAGCCCCCTTTGCCAAGAATAAATGCACCTACGCAAGCAGATGCGAGCAATGCACCTTGGGACTGCATGACTTCCATATAGTTGATAAGTGATGTGAAGTCATGCTCAAAAAATGTTTCACTCATGCTTGGCGGCAAGATGACGACATCAACCAGTGCATTTGAATTCAACTGTTCCGCTTTGTAAATACTCGCGCTAAATGCCACATCAGCGTTGATTTGCTCACACATCGTATTTGCTAACTCTAACATCTCAACGATGCCGTAAAGCGCAGATTTGCTTGCGGTTGGATAGTTTATTACTGCTATTTTTATTTCTTTCATCGTTTTATTGGTGCTCGAAGAACGCTGTCGCATTTGGCGTGCTTTTTGTCATTATCGTCACTCTCTATTACACGTGAAAACCCGCAAAATAGTCAATATCGAGTAAGCACAACTTAAACCGTGCTAGAGACTATTTCTTGGAAAAAGAGGGTAAGACCGTGGTTAAACAAGCACTTATTGTTATAGATATTCAAAACGATTACTTTCCTGAAGGGAAGTATCCTTTACACAAACCAGAGCTTGCGATGCAAGAAACACTTAAAGCGATGGCTATTGCAAAGGAAAAGAGCATTCCGATTATTCACATACAGCACCTTGTGCCTGTTGAGGCCGAAGAAGGGTTGTTTTTCTATGAAGGATCTCATGGCGCTGAAATTCATAAAGAGGTGATAGCCGCTGCCCCGGATGCGCCAATCATCACAAAGCAACACGCCGATTGTTTTGAGAACACCAATTTAGAAGAAACCTTACAGTCATTGGGCGTGGATGAAATTCTTCTTGCAGGTATGATGACGCACAACTGCGTAACTCACACAGCATTATCACCAGCTGCTGCCAAGTATTCCCCCAAAGTCATTGAACCTTGCACCTGCACGCGTGACGCCATTGGTCATCTATTGGCGCTGGATTCTATGCAAGTGCGTGGTATTGACATTGTATCGATAGAAACCGCATTCGCTTAGCTCCGACTTGTTTCGCTCATCACGTTGTTCGACTACTTGATGAGCGCTAACACTTCTCGGAATTTTGGATGTTGGCATGATTTTAAAAGGCCAAAAAGTGTCATCTCAAAACTGCTGATCCGTGCGCCCTGCTCACGCATATTTTGAATGGCGAGCACAGCATTTGAAGACTCTCTTGAAGAAATACAGTCCTGTATTACTTCCACAGTGTGATTATTTTCCAATAAACCCTTTACCGTTTGATAAACGCATACGTGCGCTTCAATTCCCACAACCAGCCATCGACTTAATTCCATTTCACCAATGTACGCCAGTATTTCGGACGAGCACTGGTCAGTACCTGCTACTGCGTTAAAAGTAAATTTCTTAAAGTGAGGATCGCTTGCGACATGAGTTTCAATTTCAGGGACCGTTCTCCCCAAGCCATCAGGATTTTGCTCAAGTACAACTACGGGAATATTGAGCAATTTACAACACTGTATTAGCTTTACTGTTTTGCAGATCATTGTCTGGCTATCATTGACTTTTCGAGCCAGCGCGCCCTGAACATCTACGATCAACAACCCTACCTTTTCTTCGTCTAAATGCATCATTCACACCGCTTGTATTTAAGTTGTGGCTTCATATTCGGCTCTATTCGCCTTGTTTGACGGCGTTAAATTGCTCTCTATATCCTCACACAAACCGCAATACCAAGGAAATAATGACACCGGTTACGATAAGCTGAACTAAGCAAAAGCCCATAATGTCTTTGGCTTTCAGGCCGGCTATGGCAAGTACGGGTAGCGCCCAAAATGGCTGAATCAAATTGGTCCACGCATCACCCCACGCTACCGCCATGGCAACTCTATTTATTTCGGCTCCAAGTTCAGCGGCAGCAGGCAAGATTACTGGGGCTTGCACTGCCCACTGCCCTCCACCCGACGGCACAAAGATATTAACAATGCCTGCGCTAATAAAACTCCATACTGGCAGCGACTCTGCAGATGCAAAGCTAATCAGCCACTCTGACATGGTTTGGGCCAATCCTGATTGAACCATTACCGCCATGATCCCTGCATAAAATGGGAACTGTATAACAATACCACTACCGCCCTGAACGGCTTGCTGCAGGCTGTGCAGTACATTGCGTGGTGTACCGTGAAGGACAATAGCGAGAAAGAGAAATAGCGTATTAACGATATTGAGATTAAGCCCGCCCCCTGAAACAAAGTAGTTAGTGAGATAAGCAAGCCCTGCAAAGCCTACGAGTAACCCAAGCACCTTGCTGTTTTCAAGTTTGTCGGCGGGCCGCTCGTTTGTTGCCGAAGGCAAAGTGTCGTCTTTTAGCTTGGCGCTATCGACAATAATGCTTTCAGATTCAGGCGGTAACATTAAACGATTAACAAGAGGAATAATCACGAACATGATTGCCAATAACAGCAAGTTAAACCCACTGAAAATAGTCTCTCCAGTGCCAACTACGCCAATCTGTGCTTCTGAAAAATGACCCGGCGTTGCAATAGTTAAGGGCACAGAGCCCGCTAGACCGCCATGCCATACAATAAAACCTGAGTACGCGCTTGCCACCAATAACCGATAATCAACCGACACTTTTCTTGCTAAAGCTTTAGCAAACAACGCGCCTACAACAAGACCAAAGCCCCAGTTTATCCAGCTTGCAATAAGCGACACCAACGTGACCAGCACAATGGCGCTCCCAGGGCTTTTTGCTAAGCTCGCAAGCCTTTCAAGTAAAGCTTTTACTAATGGCGTGCATGCCAGCATAAACCCAGTGACTAGTACCAAAAGCATTTGCATTGAAAATGTGAGCAGCCCCCAAAATCCGTCACCCCACTGTTGAATAGTTGTAAGTGGAGACTGATTTTGAATGACCACTGCAAACGCAAACGTAATTAGGGTGAGTAATAAAACGAAAATGTAGGGGTCAGGAAGATATCGTTCGACGAGTTTGACGAAGGGTTTTGATGCTCGGTTTAGCATTAACGCTCTCACAACATGTTAAAAACTTGTTGCATATTAACGCGTTTATTTCCCCGTTGGCGAGGGTCTAATTAACTTTGTTGAGCCAGTGCTGTAATGTTGAAGTTACTTTATTGTGCTCTATGGGTTTGGTGAGAAAATCATCCATACCGGCTTTCATACACATATCTTTGTCGCCCTGCATAGCATTCGCCGTCATCGCTATGATGGGAACACGTTTGTAAACTTCGCCGGCTGCACCATAGCGAATAAGCTTGGTTGCTTCGAACCCGTCCATTTCCGGCATTTGGCAATCCATGACAATTGCGCTGTAATGCGCCTTAAGCTTGCTGCTTTTTAACAGTTCTAACGCTTCTACACCGTTGTTTGCAACGTCAACCACATACCCTTCGCTTTCTAGAACATTGGTGGCCACTATTTGATTAATGGCATTGTCTTCTACTAACAAGATTCGATAAGCATTGTCATCAGAGGTGGATTTTTCGTTTTCTTCAGGTGATTGAACGTGCTGAGTGTTGCCTTCGATAATATGAACCGGATCATCCTCCCGTTTTTTAAAGCGTGGTTTAGCTTCATAGTCAGATGTATTTACTGATTCCTCTACAATTCGAATTAAATCTGAAGAGGTCAGTGGCTTAGGAAGACTCTCATCAACGTCTACTCCGCCATAGACAACAGAGCTCTCCATGTCGCTTAGCTGTGTCATTAATACCAAACGCGTATGTTTTGTTCTGGGGTTATCTAAAAGTATCTGGCCGAAGTGTTGTGAAAACTCCTCCTCTTCTGCTTTCTCCAGAAATACAACATCAATGGGTATTGCCGGTATCTCTTGCTCGCTGTCTTTCAAATATAAGCTAATCGCTTCCTCAATCGAAGATGCGGTCAGCGTAAGCAGTCCCCAAAGTTTCAGCTGGCTTTGCATGGCACGCCTTGTTGAAGCATTGTCGTCAATAATCAGGCAACACATGTCTTGTTTAGCAAGCTGAGGGCGCACAGCGTTGCGTTGCTCGGCGTAGCGAATTTCGCATGTCACATCAAAACGGCTGCCTTTGCCAAGCTCGGTGGTAACACTTATGTCTCCTCCTAACAATTGGCATAGCTTTTTGGTAATGCTCAACCCAAGCCCTGTTCCGCCATAGCGTCTAGTTGTAGAAGCGTCGACCTGTGTAAACGCATCGAACAAGTGAGGTAGTTTTGACGCGGGAATACCAATGCCCGTATCTGCCACCGCAATATGCATAAGCGCAGTATTCTGATTGTTAGTAGGAAGCAATTCTGCCGTGACAGAGAGCTCTCCCTGCTCGGTAAATTTAACGGCGTTGCTTAAAAGGTTTGTGAGGATTTGTTGAATTCGGCTGGGGTCTGAGTTTATTTTCGACTCACTGACCTTTGACAAATCTACAACAACATCCAGCCCTTTTTCTTGCGCTAAATGCGCAACCGATTGAGCAATGCTCTCAATCAATTCCCTTACATCAAATTCAACGGACTCAATCTCGAGTTTATCCGCTTCTATTTTAGAGAAATCCAAAATATCATTAATCAGGGCCAGTAGAGAATTAGCGCTTGAGCTTGCGATGTTGACGCGCTGTGATTGCTCAGTAGTTAGGTCGCTTTTCTTAAGCAGACCCAGCATCCCTATCACGCCGTTCATTGGCGTTCTAATTTCATGGCTCATATTTGCAAGGAATTCAGACTTCAACTTGGTTGCTTCTTCGGCTTGTTCCAGCGCCTTTTTCAAATCGTTGGCCTGTGCTTTCAACGAAGCTGTTTTTTCTGAAACTTGTTGCTCTAGCGCCTGAACAAAGCGCTTCTGCTTGGTAATTTCTGTTTGCTGTAAGTGGGTTCTTAAATAAATGATCATCAGAACAATGCCGAGTAAAAACGCAATGTAAATGCTGTATGCCCACCATGTTTTCCAAGGAGCTGCTGCTACATGCAAATTAACCGACATGACTTCATTGCCCCATTCACCATTGGGCTTCATTGCTTTGACCAGCAATGTATAGGTGCCGCCATTTAGGTTAGTAAATGAAACGTTGTTGTGATTTCCGATATCAATCCACTGTTCATCGTATCCTTCTAATTTGTAGGAAAAATGCGAACGCTTGGGATCAGAGTAGTCTAGAAGAGCAAAGTCTAATGAGAAGAAATAGTCTTCGTAGGAAAGATTAATATCCGTAACGTAGGATAGTGGCTTATCAAGGCTTACTGCTTCGCCCATTTTGTTGAAGCCAGTTAGCACAATTTTAGAATCGACCAACTCAGACTGTCCTGACACATACTCAAAGTATTCAATACCTCGCTGGCTACTGGTAAAGAACGTGTTGTTAGCGGCTCTAAGTAAACTGTTTGAATAGAAGTTCTGACTTACAGCCCCTGCAGTGCTAGTGTAATTAATGGCACTTTCAGTAGCCGGATTAAAAAGAAAGATCCCTTTATTCGTGGTAAGCCAGAGCTGGCCCTCGTCGCCGTCTGCAATCGCTCTTACTAAGGTAGCGGGCAACCCTTTCTGCTCCCCAAACCACTCGAAGGATTTCGATTCAGGCTTATAAAGGTTTAACCCCCGTTGGGTTGCGATCCAAATTTGGCCGTTTTTGGTCTCATGAATATCTTCGACGATGCTGCCCAACAGACCTGCATTGTGATCTTTATTGTACTCAATCTGAGTGAAAGTACTGTCCTGAATGGACCATAAATTAACGCCGCTTCCAGTGCCAATCCACATATTTCCTTGAGAGTCATTAACTATGGCGTGAATCTCTGGGTGAGCTAAACCGTCAGTCGTTGAAAGATGCTCAAAGGCGCCAGATTGCACGTTGTATATATAAACACCATGCTTGTAGGTACCTATCCATACATTGCCTTCTTTATCTAACGCTAACGCTCTGAACTCTCTGAATTGGCGATATTTGCTGTCTTCTCTGGGATATTCTAAGCGACTTACATTTCCATTCTTTCTGTTAACACGTGCAATAAAGTTGTCTTGTGCCACCCAAATATTGCCGTGTTCGTCGGGGACAATAATAGGTCGTTCTATAACTCCCCTATTTGAATATTCACTTTCTTCTTTAAATACCGAGTCAAATTCCTTTTGGAGTATTTGCTCTTTCACTTTCCATGTATAAATTTCAGCATTTGCTGTAGCAATCAATACATCGCCACTATTTTTGAAGGTATCTAGCTCAATGCCACTGGGTGAAACCAATGAGTCACTGTTGATCTGCTTGATTTTACGGCGAGGAGATAGCTTGAATATGCCGTGAACTTCACTGGTTACCCATTTAGTTTTAGTGTGGTCTTCATATATTATGCGAAGTCCGTTGTCATAGCCAAAGTCCATCTTCTCTACGTAATTTCCCTCACCTGTATGTCTATAAAGACCCGTGGTGGTCACAAACCAAATGCACCCTTCGTGATCTTCAATCATTGAGTTCACTTGGCCTAATGCTTTGCCGTCTCGCGTAGTTTGTGCAAGGAATACGCCTGAACTTGGAAAGAAAAGAAAAGGGCCTTCCTGAGTCGCCACATAGAATTGGCTTGACGAAGTTCGCAGCAAGCTACGTATTTCATTGGCTCCTGTCGCAGTACGATTATCAGGGTCGGGAAAGAAGTGTTTGGTGGCGAGAGTTCTTTTGTCTAATAAGTTCAAGCCAAAACTGGTGGCTACCCACAGGCTGTTGTCATTATTATCCATAATGTCCCAAATGCGATTATGAGACAGACTGTGGTCCTCATTGCTTTTCTTCTGAACCCTTTCGAATTCCCCATTTCCTAGAAAACGATTTAAACCTTGATCATACGAACCTAGCCAAATTTGGCCTGTTTTATCGTGGAAGAGTGATTGGATTCGGTTTGAAGATATGGAGCGAGGGTCGTCTGGATCATTCAAGTAACGAGAATAGCGACCTGTTGTTGGGTCGTACTTGTTAACTCCACCTCCCCACGTTCCAATCCATATATTGCCCTCTGCATCCAACATCAAATTGCCAGCGTCGTTGTGTGATAGCCCTTGGCTAGGATCGCTGTCAGACTCAAACAACGTAACTCTACGACCGTCGTAACGCATTACACCGTTTTCGGCAGTACCAAACCACAAAAAGCCTTGGCGATCTTGGATAATGGAATAAATCTCTGATGAGACGAAGCCATCTTCGGCAGTTAAAAGCTCAACCGAATACTCATTCATCAGCTTGTCTGCATTAGATGGATAAACACAGGGAATATAAAACAGGCAGATAAGAGCTATTGCAAACAAGCGCACTGGTGCAAGTACAGGATTTGTTATGCTCGCAAAGAAGGCATTCTTCAAAGTGGAATCAAGACATCAAATTAAACTTTCTTAACCATAAAGCATCTATTGAACGCAATCTATTCTACAAAAGACGCATTAGTCACATAAAAAAGGGCCGAAAATGATATCGGCCCTTTATCTCTTGGTTAATTATTTACCAGTTACAGTGAATTCATGCTTTGCACGCTAACAGGCCCGAGCTGAGCCGCTTCAACTTCTGCTTTAATCTTCTCGGCATCTCCGATGATTATCCAGGTTAATTTCTCTGGGTGCAGCACTTCTTTCGCCGCGTTACTCAAATCGTCTAAAGACAAGCTGTTGTATTTCTCGACCAAGGACTCTGGGTAGTTATATTGTCTGTTAAATCTTTCACTCGACAGTAAGCTATACAATACCGCGTTAGCCGTCTCAAATTGACCTGGCAAAGAGCGAACTTCGTCTAACCGCGCCCTTTCAAGTTCATTCGCCATTGGCGGCTTTTCACCTAAGTAAGCGTTAAGCTCTTTCTTAAGCTCAAGCAGTGATGGACCTGTTTTATCAGTTTGCACCGGCGCATAAACCATAAACGGGCGCTGTCCCCTAGCATCTTGCAGGAAGGTGTACGCGCCATAAGACCAGCTTTTATCTTCACGCAGGTTCATATTAACGCGAGCAGTAAAAGCACCACCTAAGGTTAAATTCATGGCATTAATTGCAATATTGTTGTCAGCCCCTGTTGGTGGCGCTAAATGTGCAGCCAGAATAAGTGACTGTTGTGCACCAGGGCGGTCGATAATAATCGCTTGGCCTTGCTCAGGCATTGACGCTTCAGCAATTTGCTTCGCACCTTTGCTACCTTCTACCTTCCATTTGCCAAACTCTTTCTCAAGCATGGGTTTAATGGCACCTAACGTGGTGTCACCAACAACAAAAATTGTCGCATTGTCTGGGCGTAGCCACGTATTTTTAAAGTTAACAAGGTCATCTCGCGTAATCGCTTGTACGTCTTGTTCAGTTCCGGTACCGGTAAACGGAATACCGTACGCATGGCCTTCACCATAAATAAGAGGCGGAAGTAACGTAAGCGCAATACTTACAGGGCGTGTTTTTTGCTGTGCAACATTACTTAATATAAGCGCTCGTTGACGCTCAATCTCTTCCTTTTTGAACGTTGGTGATTTCAAGATATCACCCATTAGCGCCAAAGAAGGCTCCATGTTTTCCGTTAACATTGACATGCTAACTGTGGTGGTATCTAGGTTTGAGCCAGCGTTTAAATCAGTACCTAACTGCTCAAGCTCTGCCGCAAGCTCCAGCGCATCATATTTTCCCGCGCCTTCGTCAAGCATCTGTGTGGTAAAGCTCGCAAGTCCTAACTTGCCACCCGCATCGGCAGCGTAACCTGCGTCGAATTGCACCGCAACATTCACCAATGGAACCGTAGAGCGTTTTGCAAATACTACCTTTACACCGTTAGAAAGCGTAGTTTCTGTCACCTCAGGAAAGCTCAGTTGAGTCTCTGCATCGATTGAAGGCAAGCCAGAGCTGCGGTCAACGCCTTCGGTAGATGCTGTGTGCTCAATAAACGGAACAACCGTGATTTGATGCCACCCTTCTTTTAGCCATTTATTCGCAGCCGCTTTAACCCCTTTAGGAGTAGCCTGTCCTAGCTCACTCAATTCAGTTTTGAAGTAGTTAGGGTCGCCAGCAATGAACTCACCACTAGCAAGCGTATCGGCTTTACCGCCAAAGCCCCCAACCTCTTCAAGCCCGCGAATAATTGAAGCACGTCGCTTAGTCGACACCAATTTAACTTCGTCTTTGCTTGGACCTTTACGCAAAAACTCGCTAATGACTTTATCTATTTCTTTTTCCACTGTCGCAACGTCAACGCCGTCTTTTACGTCAACCGTCACACCAAAAATGGACGCCATTTGTAGCTCGTAGTTAAACACCGAGGCATTGGTAGCAATTTGTTGGTCGTACACCAATTCTTTGTAAAGGCGTGAGTTTTTACCATCGCCCATGACACTCGCGGCAATGAACAAGTCTGTTGCGGTTGAAGAGGTATTTTCAGGTGAAACCCAAAGACGGTAAATGCGCGATTGAGGTACCTTGTCTTGAATCACTTCGCGGGTGTTTGCACTACGCTTTGGCACCCATGCTTCCCACTTAGATAGCGCTGGGCCCGGCTCAATGTCAGCGAAATATTTGTTAACCAGAGGTTTGGCTTCTTCTGCGTTAATATCGCCGCTTAGCACCAGTATTGCGTTATTCGGTCCGTAGTATTGGTTAAACCAGCCCTTAACGTCATCTAACGAGGCGGAGTTAAGATCTTCCATCGAGCCAATCACCGTATGATGGTAAGGATGCCCTATGGGAAATAAGCCTTCAAAAATATGCGTGAATACGCTTCCGTAAGGCTGGTCTTCGCCCTGACGTTTTTCATTTTGTACAACGCCACGCTGTTCGTCTAATTTCTCTTGTGTCACCGCACCTAACAAGTGCCCCATGCGATCAGATTCCATCCAGAGAATACGATCAAGTGCAGGTGTCGGAACGGTTTGGAAATAGTTAGTACGGTCAAAGTTTGTGGTACCGTTTAATCCTGTTGCCCCAGCTTCTTGTAACGGCCCAAACCATTCATCGTCATAGTTCTCGGTGCCGTTAAACATTAAGTGTTCAAATAGGTGCGCAAACCCTGATTTGCCGTTTGGTTCGTCTTTTGAACCCACCTTATACCAAACCGCAACGGCAACCACTGGGGCCTTGCGGTCTTCATGAACAATTACCGTTAACCCATTATCAGTAGTGAACTTTTCGTAGTCGATATTGATATCGTTTTTAGCAAACGCTGAGCCAACCAGCGTACTACTTACTGCCAGCACACCTACACTTACTTTTAAGCGCTTGGTGAGATGCTTAAGTACAGTCATTTCGTCATCCTTAATCTTATTATCTGTGCTGAACACCAAAATGTGCCAGGCACCACAAAACGGCTTTACGCCAGTACTAAACATAAATCAATTTGGTAGTTTATAAAGAGTTACGATGCAGAAAACTGTAACGGATTGTAAAAGAGAGGATAAACGACGAACGAAGAAAAATTGTTAGGGAAAAGTAAGGAAGAAAGTCGCAATTATATTGCGACTAGCCGTGCCCAAAGCGCTTTAACTTGTTTAGCGTCTTCACTTTCTAATTCGTTGTTGGCGAATGCGCTATTAAGGCTCTCGAGCATTTTATCATTAAGCATCGCAACCGTAGCATCTTCTTGCATTTCTAACTGGCGAGCCTCTACTGCAAAGTGACCTTGCAAGTAGCTGGCTATAAACAATTCGTCATCACTACCGTGATTTACCACGTCATCAAGCGATGCCTCAATATCTGCGATGGCGTTAACGACACTTTCTGGTGCTGCAGCAGGTGGTAACACGTCTTACTCCTTCCTGTTTTTAAATATCAAATCTTAGTTCGAGATAAACTCATTTTTTATGGCTATACATGTGCCATGTTGTATCAAACTACGTCTTTAAACAGCTTGGCAAAGTACTTTATCTTTATACCCAGTGATAACCGTGAACGCGCCTGCGAGTTCAGCGTCTAGCGTTGCATCGCTTGAGTCTAAGCGAAGCGGCTTACCGTTTAATGCCTGTAGTTTTTGTTTAGTGGCAACAACGAGCATATTCTGCTTGCCAATTTGACGGATAAAAGCAGGGCTAAGCTGCTGATTTCCGCGACCTAATATGTGGCCCTGACCACCGATCACCGTCAAAATGACTTTGGTGGGCTTGTCATGAGTCAGCGCAATCAGTTCGCTCGCAGTAACGTCACTTGCGATTAGCTCACCTTGTTTAACCACATCCACACCTAACAAGGTATTTTCTAGGCCAAGAAAGTCCATGACCGCACCTACAGTAGAGCCGGATCCCATGACAAAATAGGTATCAGGCTCATCGTCAATAATTTCACCAACGTAAGCGGCAATGTCGTCAAGCACTAAGGCCTCGTCTTCTTTCCCGCCCATTTTTACTGCTTGAACGTAAGTGAGCTCTGCGGGTACGCGCATTTCACCATAGTGTTTGGCAATAACTTTGCCCTCGCGAAACGCGTTTTCGTCAATATCACGTACTTCGGCGTCCATTTCACTCACAAGCTCGCCTGCGATCATCTGACTTACTACCTGCCCTGCCGCTGACGGCGACACGCAGTAAACGCCAGAGTGAATTTTGCAACCTGCAGGCACACCTAGCACGGGCACCTGTGTGCCAACTACGCTACAAATATTACGGGCTGTGCCGTCGCCACCGGCAAAAAGCAGTAAGTCGACGTTGGCGTCCACCATTGCTTTAGCTGCACGCTCTGAATCTTCGCCCTCGGTTTGCACGGCATCGGCCGTATAGATTACCTCATAAGGAATACCCAGAGATTCACAGATTGTTTCACCCATATCGCCCGATGCTGTCACGACGGTAAATTGCCCAGATAAGGCTTCTAGAATGCTGAGCGCTTTCGCCATTTTTTCGTTGGCTTTTTTCTCTGCTCCCATAGCCAGTGCTTTTTCGCGAATTTCTGCACCGTCGCTGCCTTTAAGCGCGAGTGCTCCGCCTATGCCGGCAAAGGGGTTTACCACAACACCCAGTTTGAATTTGGGTTTGTTATCAAACGTTGATTGGCTAAGATCAGTATGATTCATTCGGCATCTACTCCTATCCCGCCACCCAATTTGCTGTTAGCGTACTTTTTGACGTGTCTGTTACCGTGCTATTTATTATGCTGCTACATGAACCAGACGACTTACCTTTACCAAACGTAGATGACAGCGCATTAATAAACTGTTCAGCCCGAGGCGGAAAGCCCTCAGATTTATAGCGTTCAAGCTGAGCGGCTACGTTTCGCGTAAAACCTTCTCTGTCGGGCTCAGCGCCGTTTAAGTTATCCGTGCTTACCTGAAACTTTCTTCCTGCTGCTTCTGTAAACGCCCACTCAATGGCCTGGGGCTTAATTTCTACTTTTTCGAAGTCAGCTTGCTGTGATGCATCGCGGCCATCTGGGCAATACCAGTAACCGTAATCTTCTAATAGTCGACGCTTTTCACCCGCAATACACCAGTGCGCAATTTCATGCAAAGCGCTTGAAAAAAATCCATGAGCAAACACGACTTGATGATAAGGTGTTGCGCTGTCTGCTGGGATGTAAATGGGTTCGTCATCACCTAAAACCAAGCGCGTATTAAAATCTTCAAATGTCGAATTAAACAACGCGATTAACACAGGTACATCAACGTCTGCTTCTGAGTGATCCGACCCCGTAGTCGTTTCTCGGTGCATGCCCGGATATTCACTTTTTAGGCTTTCAACGTTTGAGCCTTTAGTATCGGTATTTTTAGTTTCAGTCTTGGCAAACAATGCGTGATGACTTGCGATGTTCATGGCGGCTAATAAATTCTACATAACAGAGCTATTTCAATGGCGGTGGAGTATACCAGTAAAACTTTGTCTTCTCACTTGAAAGGCTCGCTTGCTTAGGTCAATCTAGGTTTACAACAACGAATTAGCCACACTATCTCAACAGGGAGTTTGTCATTTGGCGCAAGAGATAATTAAACATATTCATCGGGTCAATGCCCTTCGTGACTTAGCCAATCAGTTGGGTGTCATGCCTATCATTCATCAATTGCAACACTGGCAATGCGAACGTTTACTGGTCACACACGACGATTTAGCACAGCAAAAACGTTACCAAAAAGCCATGGCTTTTTTTGTAGATGAATTGTACGGGCCAAAAGATTTTAGCCAACGGGACGCTGATTTAGTGCGAGTCATTCCAAAACTCGCAAAAGTACTGCCTGACAAAGCTATGAACGCTATGGACGACGCATTGTCGTTAAATGCACTATCGTTCGATTTAGATATGGCGATGGCTCAGTACTTACAAAGCCATTTTCCCGGAGAACCTATCAACCGAGATAACTACGCTTTGGCGTATCGTAATGTGGGCAGAATTGAGGATAGAAAGCATCAAATCGACATAATTTCCCATTTGGGCGATCAACTCGCCGACGTTATAAAAATTCGTGGTATAGGTATGTTAATTTCACTGTCCCGTCGTCCAGCTAAATTAGCAGGATTACTCGCATTGCATGAATTTTTGGAACGAGGGTTTGATGCGTTTAAAGCGATAGGTGACGTGCAGAGCTTTATTGCCCCCGTATTAGTGAGAGAAAAAGCGATAATGCAATTGTTGTTAAGCGATGATTTAACGTTACCTGAAGATAATCCCCTGCCTGTGGTATGAGGCACAATGCCTGAACGTGAAGAAGCAGAGTAGATAAAAGCAAAAATATGAGTAAGGAAAAGATTTGAGCACCCCAACGCTTAATTGGATGTTAGACACCCCCTATGTGCAGCAGTGGCATATTGATGAAACGCACATCGACCACTATCAGCACGTTAATAATGTGGCATACCTGTCGCAGTTAGAAAGCCTAGCATGGGCCCATTCAAACGCGCTTGGCTTGCAGTTTGCCGATTATCAATCGCTTAACCGTGGCATGGTCATTAAGCGCCACGAGCTAAACTACCACCTGCCAACACATCTTGGAGATACGTTAGAATGCGCTACATGGATAGTGCATTGTGACAGCAAACTTACTTTGAAACGCCTGTTTCAATTTATCTGCCCAAAGCGAAACAAAACCGTATTTGATGCTATGACCACATTCGTATGTGTTAGCCTTGATACTGGCGCCCCAAAGCGAATGCCTAAACAATTCGTGGACATCTATGGCAAAGCGTGTGTGGCACAATGAAAACGTGGCTAGCGATAGTGCTTTCGCTCTTCCTCATTGTGTCGTTAGGCATAAACGTTTACCTATGGCTTAGTTTAAAGCAGCACAATGATAAAGCTTATGCACTAGAGGCCAGTTATGAACACCGTTTAGATAGTGACAAGCAGCTAGAAACCCAAGCACAGTTGGTGGATGAAACTCAGGTAAACGAAAAAGCTGAGCCCTTCAACAATGAACGCTCTCCCGCCAACTTTTCACCTATGACAGGCATTAACACGGCACCCAACGCACTTGACGATCTACGCACCTCTTCACCACTCGTTAATCAAGATCAATTAGAGTCACTGACTACCCTACTCAATAACGAGCAATACGCGTTCCTCGCCACTGAATTAACAAACCTTTTGAAATATGACCCGCTCAACGAATCTCTGTTGTTGCTAGAGGGTGAACTGATTGAGTTAACCAAGCCTCTCTCAACGGCCATAGTGCACTACTACGACTTGGCCGAACTGCCTCTTTCAACTGAAACTCTCTCATTTATTGACGCAAAAATTGCTACTTTGTATCAACAGGCCCAGACGCAGTTAAGTCAAGACGAACAATGGGAATTGGTTGCCAGATTAAATGAGCCACTGTATCAACGCATACCTGACGCTAGGCACTACACCCTTAATTTGGCTGAAGCGTACGCTTATCAGCAAAAGCTTACGTTAATGGAAGACGTGCTTGCTGCCCTTCCATCAAACGACAGAGACGCTAATATCATTCGCAATAAAGCCTATGAAATGCGCGATATTGCCAACGCAGACGCTACGCCGAACAAGAGTGAAATAGAGCCAACAGGCTCTGAAGCCGCACGTTATCAAACCCGTGTAACCTTAGAGCGCATTGGCGATCAATATCGCCTTGATGTAAAGGCGCTTAACCAAAAAGCCACCATGATTTTAGATACGGGTGCCAGTACCACCGCAATATCATCGCGACTCTTTGCGCGTTTAGGCCGTATGCGAAACCTCACGTTCATTGGTAACTTCAACATTAGAACCGCATCAGGAACCATTGAAGCCCCTCTGGTACAAATACCCCGATTTTACTTTGCTGGCTACGAGTTCAACGATGTTTCTGCCATCGTGCTGCCCGAAGACGCTCTACCCGATGCCGACGGATTGTTGGGAATGAACGTTCTAGGTCAGTTTGACTTTGCAATAATGCCCCAGTCTAGTGAGTTGATTTTGACAGAGCGTGATTAATGCAGTCTGCACAAGGGCGAGAGCTTTGCGCCTCTTGCCTTTTAGGCTCTATAGCGCGATGTATTAATTTTGCAATTCAACTAAAGGAAATGTCTCAAACACCACCCCTTCGTGGCCCGTTTCCATAAAGTTGCGGATATTGGCATGGTCGTCGCCGTTAGGGTTATTAAGTACATCTTCTCGATAAAAACGTCCAAATAAGGCCAGCGTTTGCGCTCGGTTTAGGTTTAAATGCTGACCGAGTGCGAGCAGTTTGCAAGAGCCATTGTTCTGATTGGCTTCGTTTTTCACGTCACCATTAGTGAAAGCAGTGGGCGTGAAAACAAACGCGCTATCAACGAGCGTGATAACGTCGTTAAATTCGATAGTATCTGGGGAATTAGTGACTGCTTGAACTAAGTCTTGGGTGCTGCTGTATGCCATGTTTATCTCAAAAAAAGAAAACGATAATAACAGGTCTATGTCATTACAAAAGTCCACAACAGGTTCAGTTTTAATATATACAAAAAAAGCGCCTCTCCATGAGGCGCTTATAATGCTAACAAGGTTGGGTTTACTAGCTCGTTAAACCGCAGCGCACACGCGCGTCCCCTGATCGATGGCCCGTTTTGCATCTAGCTCTAATGCTTCGTCTGCACCACCAATTAAGTGATAAGGCATGTTTAAGCCTTCAACGATATCACGCATCGGCTCCTGGCCTGCACAGATGATGATGTTATCTACCGGCAATACTTGGCTATTGCCTTCTACCGTAATGTGTAGCCCTTCATCATCAATTTTGTCGTAGCTCACACCTGGGATCATGGTCACGCCTTTGGCTAGCAAGCCTACTCGGTGTGCCCACCCCGTTGTCTTACCTAAACCCGCGCCAACTTTAGTTGTCTTGCGCTGTAATAGGAAAATCTCTCTCGGAGACGGCTCCGGCTGCGGCTTAACACCTTCAATGCCCGCGCGAGCAGAGAAGGTCATATCAATACCCCACTCTTTCATAAATGCAGGAATATCTTGGCTTGGCGTTTCTTTGCCATGAGACAAGTACTCCGCGGTATCAAAACCAATACCACCAGCACCGATAATAGCCACTTTATTGCCAACGGGTTTCTTTTCTTTCAATACTTCGATATAGGTCAGCACTTTCTCGTGCTCAATGCCTTCAATCGCTGGCGTGCGCGGCTTAATGCCCGTCGCAATCATCACTTCATCGAAACCTTCGTCGTTTAGCGCAGCCGCATCAACATAAGTATTGAGTTTAAGGGTAATATTATTATGAAGCTCAATTTGGCGCTTGAAATAACGCAGCGTTTCGTAGAACTCCTCTTTGCCTGGAATTTGTTTGGCGATATTAAATTGACCACCAATTTCACTAGATGCATCATAAATCACCACGTCGTGACCGCGCTTGGCAGAAGTCACTGCCGCTGCTAATCCAGCTGGGCCCGCACCTACCACTGCAACACGCTTTTTGGTTTCTGCTGGCTTAATGTTAATTTCAAGCTCATGACATGCACGAGGATTTACCAAACAGCTGGTCATTTTGCCGTTAAAGACATGGTCAAGGCAGGCTTGGTTGCAGCCAATACAGGTATTAATTTCGTCGGCTTTATTTTGCTGGGCTTTGCGGACGAAGTCAGGGTCTGCCAAGAACGGACGTGCCATAGACACCATGTCAGCATCGCCGCGAGACAACACTTCTTCAGCCACTTCAGGCGTGTTGATACGGTTTGACGTAATAACTGGAATTGAAAGCGCTTCTCGGAATTTAGCGGTCACCCACGTAAATGCCGCTCGCGGTACTTTAGTGGCAATGGTTGGAATACGCGCTTCGTGCCAACCAATACCGGTGTTAATAATAGTTGCACCGGCTTTTTCAATTTCTTTGCCAAGCTGTACGACTTCATCGTAAGTAGAGCCACCTTCCACAAGGTCTAGCATCGATAAGCGATAAATAATAATGAAGTTCTTACCTACCGCCTCGCGCACGCGGCGTACCACTTCAATAGGCAGACGGATACGGTTCTCGTATTCGCCCCCCCACTGATCGTCACGGTGGTTTGTGCGCTTTGCAATAAACTGATTAAGGAAATAGCCTTCAGACCCCATGATCTCAACACCATCATAACCCGCGCGCTGGGCTTGAGTTGCGGCAGTAATGAAATCTTTAATTTGCTTTTCAATCTCGTCAGCTTCAAGTGCTTTTGGCTTAAACGGGTTAATTGGTGCTTGTACCGCAGAAGGTGCCACTAGCTTTGGGCTATACGCATAGCGGCCCGTGTGCAGAATTTGCATACAGATTTTACCGCCAGCAATGTGCACCGCGTCAGTCACTTCTTTGTGGTTTTTCACCGCTTCGTCTGTATCTAAACGAAACGTTGACGGATGGGTAGCGCCCTCTTCGTTTGGTCCTATACCACCTGTAACGATAAGCCCTACGCCACCTCTGGCACGTTCACCATAAAATGCCGCCATACGTTTATGGCCGTCGGGTAATTCCTCTAAGCCTGTATGCATAGAGCCCATTAGCACGCGGTTTTTTAGGGTAGTGAAGCCTAAGTCTAAAGGACGAAATAAATGAGGGTAAACGGGATGATCGGTAACGGTCTGATTCATGATACATTCCTGAAAGTCGTTTTGGCTTGGTAAAAGCCGTTAAAAAGCCTGTTTAAATATTCTTATCTAATGCGCTCTTTCTCTGAAGGCGCTATGTAATTCAACGAATTACATAAACTTACGAATTCATTTTCTTAATGGCTGGGTGCAATGGCGGATATTCTGGCAGCGTTTTGGTTTTCTGTGCTTCCATGGCTTTAAACACATCTTCCATTTGGAACATGCCCGCTTGCCATGTGGCCATATAGGTCAAGCTCTCTGCCACCGTGTGTTCTGCCGCGTAGTTAATCATAGTCTTAGTGCCTGAAACTGCTAACGGCGAATTCATTGCAATCTGCTGCGCTATTTTCATCACTGCGTCTAGCAATGATTCTTGGTCGTCAAATACCTGATTTACAAAGCCAAGCTGCTGCGCTTCTGCTGCACCAAAATTGCGACCTGTATAAGCCAGTTCTTTAACTATGCCAATGGGAATGAGTTTTGGAAGTCGCTGAAGCGTGCCGACATCGGCTGTCATGCCTAATTGGGTTTCTTTAATAGTAAAAAAAGCATCTTGTGTGCAATAGCGCATGTCACATGCACTAAGCAAATCTACTGCACCACCAATTGCCCCGCCCTGCACGGCACCAATAACCGGCATACGTGCCTGCTCTATGGCGGTAAAGCTATCTTGAAGCAACATTACCATACGGCGCATACGCTCTGCTCTGCGCGACGGGTCGCCCTTAAAGTCTTCTTTCATATTCAGGAACACCGATAAGTCCATACCGGCAGAGAAATGCTTACCCGTTGATGAAATAACAATGACACGGGCGTTGCCTTCATCGTCTATTTTACGAATAGCCGCTGGCAATTCGGTCCAGAACTCTGGGATCATGCTGTTCATTGCGTCGGGGCGGTTTAGTACTACGTGGGCAATATGACCCTCTTGTTTTACTTCTAATGTAGAGTACTTCATGGTTTGCGCTGTCTCCTTGGGCTGTTCCTGTTAACAAATTTGCAAACTAGACAGCGTCAAGATAAAAGGCTATGTTGACAGTGTCAAGATAAAACGTTATCTATTCGTCTCAATTTTGAAAATGGAAACATCGGGTTTATGGCTAATGCAGTACAAAGCTACCATCACGGCGACTTGCGCAGCGCACTGATAGAGGCGGCAACGGCGCGTCTGTCTGAATACGGTGTTGATAGTTTATCTCTCAGGAAGCTGGCAGAAGATGCCGGAGTGTCACGTACTGCGCCCTATCACCATTTTAAGGACAAGAGTGCGCTTTTAAGCGCCATTGCAGCCAAAGGCTTTAGCGATTGGCATACCGCAGCTAAACGAATCTTCGAACAAGAAGACAAAACACCGCAGGCACGTTTCCGCGAATTTGTGCACGAATACATTGGCTACGCTGCCGACAACCCAGAGATGTACGAATTGATGTTTGGTCGCACTATTTGGCAAAACCAAGCGGCGACCAACGATCTGAAAGAGGTTGCATTTCCCTGCTTTCAGTTTCAGGTGACGATGACGCGCTATTGGCAAAATAAAGGGCTTCTCCCAAATAATCAGGATGCGCTGAGACTCGCACAGGTTACCTGGGGCACGTTACACGGGATTGCACGATTGCTCATTGATGGTATCTACGCTGACAGCAGTCATATCGAGGAAATGTGTGATTGTGCAGCAGATTTGTTTATGCAAAAGCAAATGGATACTTAGAACGGATGAATTGCCAGAGCGAGACGAAGACTCGCTCGTAGCACTTTTTTAGTTACGCCGATTCCGCTTTAGCCAAAGTTACTGGCTGACCTTCGTGCGTCGCTTTAATAAACTCAGCAGCACGTTCAGCAATCATGACGGTGGGCGCATTGGTATTGCCGCCAATTAGGCTGGGCATCACCGAAGCGTCTACCACTCTAAGGCCTGCAACACCTCTAACCCGTAATTGATTGTCTACTACCGCCATCTCATCATCATCGCTGCCCATTTTGCACGTACCAATTGGGTGATAAATGGTTTCAGCACGCTCACGTAAAAACTCTAATATTTCTTCATCTGTTTGTGCTTCTACCCCAGGATATAGTTCACTGCCTTGGAACTTGTCGAAGTCTGGTGCAGATAGCAGCTTACGAGCAATGCGCACACCTTCAATCATGACTTGCTGATCTTCCTCTGCAGTCAAATAATTGGGGTCAATAAGGGCTTGATCAGCAGGATGGTTGCTTTGAAGCGAAATAGTGCCGCGACTTTTGGGGTATAGACAGCATACGTGAAGGCCATAACCGTAACCAAAAGCTAACTGTCTTCCATGGTCGTTTAAAATTGCCGGTAGAAAGTGAAACTGGATGTCTGGACCTTGTGTCGCTAAGCTTGAGCTAACAAAGCCACCTGCTTCGGCAATGTTGGACGAGAAAATACCTTTGCGCCTAAACGCATAGTCTGCGGTGGCTTTTACATAGGAAGGTAATGCCCCCAATGCCACGGCATAGCCCTCTCTGGCTTTGCAGGTATACTGTACAATTGCATCAAGATGGTCTTGTAAGTTTTGACCCACACCCGGCAGGTCTTGTTGTACAAAGATTCCCTTTTCTTCTAGCTCTGCTCTGGGTCCTATACCCGAAAGCATGAGAAGTTGTGGTGAATTAATCGCGCCACCGCAAAGAATAACTTCACTTTTAGCAAAGTAGCGATTTACTACACCTTTTTCGCGTACCTGAACGCCAATTGCACGCCCCTCTTTTAACAGCACTTTTTCGGCTGCGACTCTTGTAAGTACAGTTAAATTGTTGCGATGCTTGGCCTGCGTTAAATATCCCTTCGCCGTTGAACAGCGCTGTCCGTTGGCCTGAGTAACATGGTAATAGCCTAGCCCCTCTCTATCGTCTCGGTTAAAGTCGTCGAGCTGTTGATAGCCTGCAATCGACGCTGAGTTCACAAATGCGTCTGACAGCACGCTGGTATGCCTAAGCTTGCTAACATTGAGTGGGCCGCCTGTGCCGTGGTATTCATCAGCACCTTCTTCAAAGTTCTCAGAGCGTTTGAAATAAGGCAGTACATCATCAAACGACCAACCTTCAGCCCCTTCTTCGTTAGCCCAGCGGTCGTAGTCTTCTTTTTGCCCGCGAATATAACACATCGCATTAACCGAACTGCTGCCGCCCAAGGTTTTACCGCGGGGCCAGAACAGTTCTCTGTCATACATCTCTTTTTGCGGCGCCGTATGATAACCCCAACCAATACCTTCAAACCTACTGAGCAAAGACAAGCCAAACGGGATGTGAATAAGCGGGTTAGTATCTTTAGAGCCAGCTTCAAGTAGCAAAATATCTAAAGCGGGGTTTTCCGATAAACGTGTGGCAAGCACAGCGCCCGCAGAACCTCCACCAACAATGATGTAATCGTATTTGCTCAGTACTTCGCTCATTTCGCCGACTCCTTGAGGGCAAGACTATCAACATGTTAATAAAACGTTGTGGTACGACCAGATTACCAAACAATACTTCGCCAAGAAAAGACTTAAATTGTAAGATTTAAAAAATCTAATAATCCTGATAACTTAAGTGCTATATCGAAGCAGCCCCTACTCTGAAAAAACTAACAACAAGCCACCGCCTAGTAGATTTAGGCTAAGAATGAACGTTGACCAAAAACCTATCATTTAAAGACAAATGTAAAGTCTACCTTGCACAATGGCTTGTGAAATGGGGCAAGCTGACGCACGACGACTTCACGAAATCAGAGCTTCATGACCTCGTAAAAGGCAGCTTTCCTTACTCATTCACTTTCGATATCCCCATGGGAACTGGCACGGTTACCGTGCTTGAAGGAAATATCACGCTAGATAGTGAAAGCAACCGTATTGGTCTGCAGTGCCTCGCTGCGCTTAATATTGTGGTTGCCACCACGACTATTTATCGCGCTCATGTTGTATTTACCGTGTCGGCTTCACCCTATTACGACAAAAATATGAGTACACTCTATTTGACTGGCGTTGCCACTGATAGCGTCACCTTAGTTAACGATGATTACGCGTTGATTAAAGACACGCAATTTCTGATGTCGCGACTCTTCCCCAAAAGCGTTAATTCTTTGCTTGGTGGCTCTTTAAAATCAGCGTTATCACTGTTTAGCGCCGGCACATCCGATATGGCTGCAGACTATCTAAAGGTCTATTTATCTGGCTCGAAACAAGCCGTGTTGGACTACCACATCCCTCTCATTAACAACGCCATTAAAAAGCAAATTAAGCAGGAAGACTTAAGCCATACCATGCGTAACGACCATTGGCGCGAGGTTCTGTTCTCAAAAGCTGGCCAAAACGTGCGTATAGAAGACGACGTGCTGCGCTTCTACCTCATTGAATGACAACGCTTACTGTTTGGAACAATGCACGCTAGTGATCTGACACAATAGAAACAGGGACGGTATCCACCTGTTCACCAATATCGTCGATGTTTAACCTGGGATCGTCCACACTTGCTTCTAGCATATCGAACGCCTCTTTGACGTAGCGCGCTAACGGCTGTAGCGATTCAATATTCTTATTGCAGCACACTAATCCCACATTTGCCGTGCCTGCATATGTCATAAGCGTAATATTTACCCCGCCACCAGGTGTCATGGTAGAAATGGGGTAGCAAGCCAGAAGCTCTGCATCTTTTAGATACCGCGTATCTTTTGGCCCAGGTACATTGGAAATTAAGATGTTGGCAATGGGTTTGACTACGCTAGATAGCCTTAACCACTCAAAGACCAGTGCAAGCGATTGAATAACAATAGTATAGCCGCTAAATGCTGCGGGCCGCGCGTGCTGCGCTGCATGTTTTACAATGCGGTGATTCACTACAATTTGGCGCAAACGTAAATAAGGATCAGTTTCGCCGTGAGCAAGCTGCACCGGCACAATAGCTATCTTATTACCCGTGGTTTTCTCGCCGGGTTTACGCAAATTAATTGGCATATTGGTGAACAAGGCTTTTTTAAATACTTGCCCATGGTCTTGCAGCAGTTTATGTACGCCAATATCGAAGGCACATAGCAACACCTCGTTTGCCGTAGAGCGCGTTCGCCTTGCCAGGGCTTTCACACGCTTAAAGTCTAAGTCCATGGTAGCCACAGCCCTTCCCGCTTTCACTTGTCCAGTCAGCACTGTTTTCGTACCAGTGAAAGGAATAGGCATATAGTGTGGGTTCACTCGCAGCACTTTCATAAATATACGGATAAAGATAATAAGCAAGTCGAGCGCTGTTTTAAGTGCGTAGCCTACTCCCACTAAGCGCTTGTAAAAGCTCACAGGCTCCCTGCGCCTATGCCGAAGCCGCTTCACTGCCCAAACGGGCGTAAACTTAGTTTCGTGAGAATTTGATACATAGCCCGCCTGGAACCAGCGTACCAAAGTTGCACCGTCACCATACATATGGTGAACGCGTGCATATATCGCAAACGTCTCGCTTTTATCGTCAAAAATAAAGTGGTATTGCCAAAGCGGTTTATCAGGATCTAACCGAGAAGCGTGTAATCGTGCTACAAACCCGTCTAAAGCCTCGCGGTTAGTGACATCAGCCACACGATGAATTTGAACGTGATAATCCATGTTGAGCTTCTTTACTGGCACAAACCCAACCGGATAACCCAACACTGTTTTTACCGCACAGTTAAATGGCGATGTAGCGCGGGCAAAGCTTCTTATTTCTTGAAATAACTGGGGAACATATTCAGTGCTCTTTGCCCCTTTTGGAATGGCAAGAAGCTGTAAGCAAGCTACGTGTTTCGGATTTTCATCTGACTCTGTTATCCAAAATGACTTATCTAAGAAACTGAGCGTTTTTGCCATTGCTATTCCTTTATGCGAAGTCTAAGGGGGACGGGGTTGCTGCCTCTCTCATAAAGTCATGAGAATGTAGCATTTGTTCTAGTTGGTGCTTTTGTTCATCAGACAGTGCCAATCTGGGAAGAACACTAACCATCATCAATGACAGTGCATGATAACGCTGCATTTCGCTGTCCATATGACTGTTTAATTCGTCAAACTGGCATGATTGAGTAATAATTAACGACATTAAGTCGACCATCAGTGCCCTATCTGCTTTTGAGGCAACGAGAACGTTACGCCTTGATAATGAGTCGAAGAGAAAGGCGAGTTGCTTGTTTAGACTGGATAATATGTGCTGTCTGGGCCGGACGATACTGGGATACTTTTCCGCCAAATCAGCAGGACTTCGATAGAAAAAGCGGAACACATGAATACTATCAATAAGCAGAAATAGGTAATACATGATTTCTTCTGGATGCAGCGTGTCGAGTTTTTCTCGATTTAGCATCTTCTGCATTTGTTGTTCATGCATTTTCATTAATGCGCTTACTAAGCTGTCTTTACCCTTAAAGTGGTAATAAAGATTACCTGGGCTGATATCTAACTCGACGGCAATATCAACACTGGTTATGGTGTTCTCACCGTGCTCGTTAAATAGCGTTAAGGCGGTGAGTAGTATTTTCTGCGCGGTTTTCATAATTTAGTTCAATCCTTTGCCAACCCAGTGCGTTAATTTTTTTATTCGTGAAACACGCTACATAAACACCAGATAGAGTTGAGCAATACCAGCTACCATACCTAGAATAGCGCCGGTTACGATGAGCTTCCACTCATCCTGTTGATACGCTGGGCGCAAAACGCCTTCAAATTCTTCAACACTTAACGCCTGCATGCGCTCACTTAAATCGTGCCCAATCTGCATAGCATTATTAGCGTAATCAAACGCATAAAGCAGATACTTATCAGAATTATCAAATATCTGACGCACCGCTAGTGCCTTCATTTTATGGTAATTTTCTGACCCCACACCCAACGCAAAATACGGTTGCGCTATAGCAACATAGCGTTCAATAGCGTCGTTGACATGAAGCTCAATGAGTTCTAAAAGCTGGGCTGAGCCTGAACCATGCAAGATTACATGGGTGATGTTTTTAGGCGTTATAAGCTTTTCTTCAATAATGTTTGAATAGACTTCGGACACTTCTTTTTGGCGCTTTAAAAACATACCTTGAATAGTAATAGGCCCCACTTTTCTCGGGCGTTTGGGTTCGAATATGATTTTGATAGCAATCCAATTAGTGGCATAACCCACAAGCAGCCCACCTAACGGCAGAATCCACCATGCTTGGTAGAAATACCAAAGTAGCATGGTGGGCAAACCAAACAAAAAGCCAAAATAGAAGCCAGAACGCACAATAAACGGAAACTCTTTGCTGCCTGCCGTTAAGAAAATTTCATTAACGAGCTCGGGCGCATTCACCAGCTGCTCTACCACCAGCTCTTTAATATCTAAAATTTCTGAAACATTGTGCTGAAAGTCGTCCACCATTTTATGAACCACATTAGGAATGTCGTTTTCGATACGTTGATAGACTAAATTTTTGCCCTGTACAGGCAACGCAGCCCAAAGTTGAGGCGCAGATTCTGCCATTACATCGTTAACGACTTTGCGAATAACTTGACTTAAACGCCGCTCAATTGCTTTGGTGAGCTCGTCTGCGTCTAAACGCTGTGCTAACTCTTCAACACTAAGCAGTTTGCCTAGCACTAGCTCAACCTCAATCTCGGCCATTTGGCGGCGCTTCGCAGGAATGAGTCCCTGCCACCCTAAGAAAGGCTTAATACCAACAAACTCAATGGGGTAAAACATCATTTTTACCGCCAGATAGTTGGTTAGCCATCCAACAATAGCGCTAATTAAAGGAATTGATAGCAGACTTAGCGTTTCAAAGTTCCATTCCATACTACGAACATGTGGTCCAATTTGTTATTTTCTCTCTCAGGCTACTGAGTGCTTATGAAATGGTCAATGTAAAAAGTGAAATTACTGCTAATTATTGATTGAAAACAGCTAAATGAAAGTCTAAAAGTTAGAATGTTTGACCTTGTGTGATTCACCTAAAGTGCATCAGTTTTCTCAACAACAAACGATTAGGTAGTGAATTCTAAATTTACGCCATACACTCAAAATAGTGTATGAACCGCTGTTCTCATGCCCTTGCTTTAAGTCTTCGTTATTTGGACATTTAAAGACCTGTAATTTTTGAGAACTGTGTTCTAAGTGAAAACTATCGTTTTGCTGGTGTTTTTCGGGTCAGTGTACTTTTTCAAATGAGTAGAAGGCACAGCCCTCATCAATCAAAAATAGGTACTCGTCATGGCAGTATTCGACTTGCGGTTAAAAAAGCTTGAACATGAAATCGAGCATGCAGGCAATTATGATGAATATGAGGCCGCGTGCTTAGCGCACGATGCATTGTCTGGTGCTGAGGAATGGAAAGCCGAAGACGCTAGCGATGATTACGACTACAAACTAATTCGAAAACGGGTTCAGCGCCTACAGCTTGCCAGAGGCAAAGGCGATTTACATGCGCTTATGTCGATTCTGCACGAGGGGCTACACGGCAATTTAGGCAATATTGCCAACCCCGTATTACTTACCCAGTGTAAAATAGGCACTAAATATCTTATTGAACAGTTTATTGACGAAGTGATATTGGCGCTAGAGCAAATTTATCACGCCGATGAGCAAGATGTAGACTTTTACGAGAAACTGTCATTTTTTGAAGAGACTGCACACGCCTTCGGGCGCAGCTGCCTTATGCTTTCAGGTGGCGCAGGCTTAGGCTTTTTCCATGCTGGCGTGGTTAAGTCATTAAACGAAAAGAATTTGTTACCTACCGTAGTGTCTGGCTCTAGCGCTGGTTCTATCATCGCAGCCATGTTGGGTACACGAACTCACGACCAATTATTAGAAGCACTCAGCGCCGACTTTATTTACGAGACTTTTAAACACTGGCGAAGCTTTGCCGGTCTTGGAAAGAAAGGGCTATTTGATAGTTCCGTGCTCGAAAATGCGCTGATTGAACTTTTCGACCTTACCACTTTTGAGGAAGCCTTTAAGAAAACAGGTCGACACATTACTGTGACGGTATCCCCTGCCGACCTCCATCAACATTCGCGCTTGTTAAATGCTAAAACCTCACCGAATGCGATTATTACTCAAGCGGTACGTGCATCCTGTGCAGTTCCCATCATTTTTAGCCCTGTACAGTTAAGAGCGAAAACGCCTTCGGGCGATATTGTGCCTTATATTCCCAACCGTCGTTTTGCCGATGGCTCATTAATGGCCGACCTTCCCTTCGAGCGCTTAGCGAGGCTATATGGCGTAAATCACAGTATCGTGAGCCAAACAAACCCGTTGGCAGTGCCATTCATTTCCGCAAACCGCATTGACCCCAACTCGCTGTGGGACATGTCTGCGCGCCATCTTGGCCAACTAGCGAAAACTAACAGTATTTTCGCCATTGATATCATTGAAAGATTAACCGGTAATAAAAGTGCCAAATTGGCTATTCATAAAGTTCGTTCTATCATTGATCAGCAATACGTAGGTAACATCAATATTTTACCCAAGCGCCAAATTAGAAATTTATCGCAGGTGTTGTCTAATCCAACGCGCGAAAGCATCAATCAGTTGATCGTCAGTGGCGAACGGGCATCATGGCCGCAACTTCATGTTATTAAAAGAAATACCAAAATTAGCGAAAATTTACGGTATCATTTAGGCCAATTGAAAAAACGTGAGGCAGTAGAGCTTGGGCACGAAGTAAGATAGCGTGTGCGTCGCTTGACCTGTCTTGAATTGCCAATAGCAAAGTAATGGCAATTCGCAGCATCTTTTGAAAGGAAAACGGTGAGCGCACAAAGCCAAAACCCCGACAGCATTTACACGCAGCAAGTAAAACAACTAATCAATATGATTTATCCTCAAGAAACGGGCTACGGTTCGGTGTTCGAGGATGCGAGTCACTATTTTTCGCTTACCCCCTCTCTTGAGCAGCACATTGAAGACTTGAAAGCTCAGCTTAAGAGAATTGAGGGAAATAAAAACAAAGAGTTGCTTGCAGAGCAACTGACCAAGCAAATAACAAACAGCACTGAAAAGCTTGAAGAAGAGCGTCTGGCAAGGATAGAGCGGCTTGACGCTGTAAGCACCAAAATTATTGAGCTTTGTGAGGGCGACAACTGGCAAGAAACACAACAGCTCAGCGCTAAGTTGCTTGGTACACTTATGCTGCTCACACGAGGACCAGAGGGCAACTTTGCACGTGTGCACATGCGCTTCAAACCGCTCTACAAAGCGGTGCTTACACTGCGCTTAGTCGATAGACTGTTAGAGCACGACACGATTGCTCACAAATATCTCTCGAAGTATCGCGAAGCTGCATCCCGGTTTCGTGGGAACCGCTATTGGCGCGATAAATGGAAAACTGAGCTTGGACGACCGCTAATTACCGCAGCGTTACTTCAAGATATTGGCCTGCAAAGCCCTGCCGCACTCACCATCTTGAAAGGGGAAAATGGCGATCTAGACGAATTCCGTTTGTTAGACGAGTCTCAGCGAAAAGACTTGCTGAAACTGAACTACCACTTCACCTTAAAGTACTTGACCGAGGGGCTAGGATTGCCCAATTACGTAGGGAATGACAAGGAAGAAAGAGACCGTTTTATTCAAACTCATAAAGACGCGAACGAATTTTTACAGCAGCTGGTAAAAGATGCATTTGTGTCGAAAACGGGGCTGGGAGAAATTGTAAAGATCCCTCAAATTTATGTTTCGATTGTGCTTTCAACTAAGTCTGACTACTCACGTATGAGCTTGCCTAAAGGCTACATGCTCATTGAACAATTAGCGAAAAAAGGCGGCTTAAATAAGCAGTTAGCTCAGGATTTTGTTGAGCTTGTGGGATACTTCCCGCAAGGGTTCGGTATTACGTTTATACCTGTTAATGAAAACGGTCAGGAAAAGGACCAGTACGAATGTGCAATAGTGATTGGCCTCAACCCTGCAAATCCAGCTGAGCCTTTATGTAAAGTGGTAACAAGAAATCAGAAGTACATTACCAGCGGTACGCAAGAAATCATTCCCAAAGGAAGAAACCTTTATTTCCCAGCTAACCGCAAGAAACTCATGCGCGTAGGGAAAGACAGATTAAGTGAAATTATGAGTCAATTGTCGAGCAACTTCACTCCGGACGCACTTGACGATTTAGTACCGAGTTTCTGGGAACCCTATGACTTCTTCGGTTTTAAAAAGCATCAGAATTTGTGGGCGAAAAATAAATAGCGAGTAAGTATTCTTCTATAAAGATATGATAAAACACGGACTGAATGAGACGTTTTTATGACTATTGAGGTAAGCCGAGCACAACTTAGAAAAGCAAGATTGGGAGTCTATTTTGTCGCTTTAGTTGCCCTAATTTTTGTCATCGCCTTTTCAATACAAGTAGTTAAAGGGTTAGCCGGCCCAATCTCTTCAATGAATTGGGTTCCTATCAAAGCAACTTTAATAAATGTATATATTGACGAAATGATTACAACAACGACTAGAGATAATCGAAGCCAATATACTTTATACACGCCTCGTATCCTTTACAAATACAATACTAGTGGCCAAGAACATACCGGAAGAAAAGTTACTTGGTATGACATTTATGACGACGGCTTTATGCTTAAATTAGGGCTTGAATTAAAAAGAAAATTTGCAGCTTCTGAGCCAGTAGACATTTTCATAAACCCCAAAAACTCGGCAGAATCCATTTTGATCAAGCGTGTTATCTGGGAACATATGTCGATGTTGCTTGTCGGTTTTCTTGTTTCTTGGTCGGTATTTCTTTGGTTAGTTTACGTTCTTATTTTTAAGTTAAAGTATAAACGTTGATGACTTTGAATTTATCTAGTTGCATTTTAAAAGTTGCTTTTGATTCTTTTGAAAAGCTTCTTTTAGTAACGACACAAATATATACATCTGAAAGCTCACTGGCATGTCACAAACTGAGCACCCTAACTACTAACCAAACAAGAATTGTATTAATGTTTCATGGTGATTATTACGCAATACAAGATGACTCGGATATACTGGCAAAAATTCTTGGATTAGAGGTGGATAGTTTAGAGGCCTGACATCACCGATAATTATCTCTACACTCAAACAAAAAGATAATTTAAACGAACCTAGACGAAGCAGCGCCAAATATACGCGTATTCATTTATTTGGCGCTATTACCAAAAACTACCTTTACCTTTATTGAACGCCTTTACTCGTCGTTCTTTGTGATGTCAGACGAATCCGATGTACTTTTAGTCGTACTTTTGGCCGATGTAGCTTTTGTACTAGCCGTTGTTTTACGTGCTGTACTCTTTGCTGCCGTTGACTTTGCTACGGTGCGTTTATTCGCTGTTCCGGTCGCGGCCTTTTTAGTCGCACTAGGCGATGAAGCGGCCGTTGTAGTGGTTGTTTTTGTTTTACTCGGTTTGCGGGTACCGGTAGTTGTCGACGAGGTCGTTGTTGACTTAGCTGAAGAGCTTTTAGTTGCTGTTCTGTTATTGGCAGTAGCCTTACTTGCAGTACTTGTCACTTCGGCTTTTTTAGCCGCCTCCTTTGCAGCTAAAAGGGCTACTTGCTCAACGAGTAAGTCCACTTTTGCGCTCAGCATTTCAAGCTGTTGTTCTTTCTGTTGACGTTTTTGACCGCCAGACAACACCGAAAATAATGGCGTTGATGCAACCAGTTTTTGAGCAGTATCAACTAGGGCGAATGGATTAAGCGTACGTCTAAGTTCACTCTCCACTTCCAAGCCTTTAGCTTGCATAGCATTGATGGTTTCTTGAGTGTTATCAATTTTTTGGCTGACCACACCTGCCGCTTGATCTAGCTTTGAAGACAATAGGTCGGAACCAGCAAAAAGCCATCCAAACAAGGGGGACGACTTCAGAGATGAAGGGGTAGTACCATTTAGCGTTGTCGATTCTCTTTGGACAACAGGCATAGCTTCCGGGTTAGGAATATTTTTGTTGCTCATAACGCCTCCAATATGGAGATTTAGTAAGCATGACAGTGGAAAGCAATGTGATTTACAGCACACTAAGTTGCACACTCGCTTTCCGCGGTCACTCAACTGTAGCTTTCTATCTAGCCAATTTAGTTAAAAGGACTAAATGAAAGCTGCGTTTTGGACACCGAAAACGGTGTCCAAAATACTGATTGCTTTACTTGCTGGCAGCTAGCTTTGCAACCGCTTCAGTCAAGGCATCGATTTTTGCTGAAAGCTCTTCGATGCGCTGATCAGCTGGCTCTGAATCAAGGCCAAGTTTCTTGCGCACGTCTGCAACGCGATTTTCAACATCGTTAGTCGTAGATTTGAACTTACTCTTTGCGTCTTCTTCTAGCGTTTCGCCTTTTGTCACTAGCTCGTCAAACATTTTGTTCGCTTCTTCGCTTAGCTTCTCGTAACGCCCCTGCGCTTCTTCAACGCTCTTGCCATAAGCGCCTAGGCCTGCTAACCAAATTTTACGTGCCATTTCTTCGGCTTCGTTGATTTTACCTTTAATTGTGTCAGTAGTAGTCATGTTCAGCTCCTATGAATGCTAAATGAGAGTGTATTTCAACACCATGGCTTTACTTTACGATTAACAATTAGAATCTGCATACTAAAAACACAAAAAAATAAAAATGCCCGAAAAAGCGCTAACTTGTTCGGGCGAAATACCAGAGGAGACTGGTTTTAAAAAGGTGGGTGTAGAGTTAGAGTGGAACACCTGCAAGATGCAATACGAACGCATATTCAAGCGCGGTAGACTCGAATCGTTTGAAACGTCCTGAAGCTCCACCGTGACCCGCTTCCATGTCGGTTTTGAAAAGCAATAAGTTTTCGTCTGTTTTGTATTCTCTTAGCTTCGCCACCCACTTCATTGGCTCAAAATACTGCACTTGTGAGTCGTGTAGTCCGGTTGTGACCAACATATGTGGATAGTCTTTTGCTTCAACCTGGTCGTAAGGCGAGTAGGAAAGCATATAGTCAAACTCAGCTTTGTTGGCTGGGTTACCCCACTCGGTATATTCGCCGGTAGTCAGCGGAATAGACGCATCGCTCATCGTGGTCACTACATCAACAAATGGAACGTGCGCGCTCACACCTTGATAGAGTTCAGGTGCCATATTTACGATTGCGCCCATTAATAAGCCACCAGCGCTGCCGCCCATAGCAAAGACGCGGTCTTTGTCTACGTACTGCTTTGCCACAAGTCCTTTTGAAACGTCAATAAAGTCAGTAAAGGTATTTATTTTCTGATGCATTTTGCCGTCTTCATACCACTCGCGACCCAACATTTGACCTCCGCGAATGTGTGCGATCGCGACAACAAAGCCTCTGTCTATCAAAGACAACCAGCTGCTTCTAAACGTTGGGTCTACAGTCGAACCGTATGAGCCATAGGCGTATTGATATAATGGATTGGTGCCGTCTTTCTTAAACTTATCTTTGCGATAAACCAACGAAACGGGAACCGACGTACCGTCTCTCGCTTCAATCATCACGCGCTCAGAGGCATAGAGAGAGGAGTCAAAAGTGTCAGATACACGGGTTTGTTTCATCACCTCGCTTTCAAGGGTATCTAAGTTGATATCAATGATAGAACCAGGCGTGGTCAACGAGCTGTAATAAATTCTAAGCTTATTGGTATCCATTTCAGGGTTTGCATTAAAATACGCACCGTAAATTGGATCTTGAGTTGGAATAACTTTCTCTTCGTTTGTCGTCAGATTGTGAACGACCAAGCGCAGCATGCCGTTTTCTTTTTCTTTAACCACTAAGTGGTTGTTCATTACTTCAATACTTTGAAGGAAAACGTCTGGACGATGTGCAATCACTTCTTGCCATTTCGACACATCGTTAGTGGCGTCTAATGGTGCTTTCATCACTCTAAAATTCTTCGCACCAATATTAGTCAACACAAAATAACCGTCACTCGCTTTTGCTACACTGTATTCTTGTCCGTCTTCAATGGGCAAGAATACTTTTGTTTGAGACGTTGGGTTATTCGCATCAATCAAAGTCACACCTGTTTTTTCGGTGTTGTCATGGTGAATGTATATGACACTATCGTCTTTACTTTTACTGATATAGGTATAAAAGGTAGGGTCGCTCTCTTCATAAACTAAAACATCTTCGCTTTGAGACGTGCCCAATTTATGGCGATAGACTTGGTATCCCAAAAGAGTCTGCGGGTCTTTCTTCACGTAAAAGAGATGGGTATTATCGTTCGCCCAAACTACACTTCCAGACGTACCTTCTAAAACGTCATCAAGCCTTTCTTCACTCTCTAGGCTTTTGACATACACAGTGTAGATGCGTCGGCTAAGCGTATCTTCAGAATACGCAAGCAATTTGTTGTTGCTGCTCACCGCGTAACTGCCAATACTGAAATAATCATGCCCTTCAGACATTCGGTTTGCATCAAGCAATACTTGCGGCTCAGCGTCAAGTGAAGGTTTTCTTAAATAAATAGGATACTCGTTTTCACCTGAGTAGCTGGTGTAGTACCAGTAACCATTGTCGAGAACGGGCACGGTTGAGTCGTCCTTCTCAATCCGAGACACGAGCTCCTCATAAAGCGCTTCTCGGTTTTTCTTAAGAGGAGCCAAAACAGTCTCAACATAGCTGTTTTCTTGCTCTAAATGGGACAATATCTCTTCATCGGTGCGGGAGTCATCACGCATCCAATAGTAATTGTCATTACGGGTGACACCATGCGCGGTCATTTCATGCGGCACTTTTTTCGCCACAGGCGCACTTACTTGAGTATTTAGCATAACGGATGGCGCTGCACTTTCAGCTACTTGTTGAGGATTTTCAGTTTTGTTTTCGACGCCACAGCCTGCTACCAAGCCACCTGCGGCAAGTGCTATCCATAGATATTTCATTATTATTCCTGTTGTGCACTTTTATTTGCGCTTTGTTTACCGCCAAACGGTTGAAGGCAATCGACTTATGGTGATTGAAAATATAGGGAGGCAACTAAACTAAGCGGAACTTATAAGTAGACTGAGTATATATAAATACAATTAAGGGTCTAGCGATAGTTAACGCGAATGAGATTAATTAAAGGTTAAAATGTTACAAGATATGTAAAGCTGTGTTTCATCGCTGTAAATTCACCAACGAGCGTTAGTAGAAAGCTATAAAAAACGCCGCATATTCAGAAATAATGCGGCGCTTTTGTTGTTTATTGTAAAAGCCGTCGTATGGAAACCAACAGCCTTTGGCAGCCTAGTGTTTAGTCGACCAAATCCTTAGGCATGTCATCACGAATAGCAAGCCACACCTTTCCACTTTCTATACCGTACTTTCTAACTACTACAGGGACACGGTCGTATTCGCCTTTCTCAGCAACATCAAGCAAGTCTGCGTAATACTTGTTTGCCACGTCGCGTGCTTGTTGGTGCGAGAAGAAATAGCCACCAATACGCGAGTACAAACCACGGAAACCGTTCATCATCAAAACAAATACGTTATTGTTAGACGCTAACGCCAAGTCATGTGACATTTGATAGTCGAATTGGGCAAAAGCTAAACCTTCTTGCTCCACATTTTTATAACGGGCAATAATTTCAGCAGACTCTTGAGGGTTGTTTCGAATTGCGCCTCGAATGAAAACCGCACTTAAATTAGTGCGCGCTGCTAACAAATTATCAACCAGTTCAGGGATCCCTTCTTGGTCTAAACGAGCGAGTGTTTCTAAAATGTTTAACCCACACGTTTCCCAGAAATTGTTAACCTTGGTCGGCTTTCCGTGTTGAATTGTTAACCAACCATCACGAGCTAGACGCTGAAGTACTTCACGCAGTGTAGTACGCGTTACACCAATTAACTCAGAAAGCTCTCTTTCTGCAGGCAAAATGGTGCCAGGTGGAAATCTTCCACTCCAAATAGATTCAACAATATATTCTTCGGCGAATCCAGCTGGACTCTGTGCCTTATAAATCATAACTAATCGCCTGCACGTTATTGTTATTTTGCAACTGATTGTACCAGATGCTGTTTTATTATCACAATGAATTATGCCTCGTCCACTAAAGCTTTTAACAACTTGTTAAAATTAAAGTGTTATTTCAAACACCATTAAATACTGCTTGTACATTTTACGTTCGAAATATTACGTATTTTCAAATTCAATGATAACTATCATAAAAAAAGTGATAAATATTCAGTGACTTTCACATGGTGGGGTCTGTGAATTGCTTTCTCAAGACGTTAATATCATGTACGCTTAATTTCCGACTATAATGACAGCAGTAAAACCGCGGTAAGGCGAAATAAATCGCATAGCGCCAGCAGTTTATGTATGCAATAACCGGAACTACACAGTATAAAGATGCGCAAAAATGCGTGCTTTGTTGTAAAAGGAACAGGAACTCATGCAAACCTCAATGATCGCGGCGATCTATAAGAATTTCCTGGGACATGCGCCCGACTGGTATAAAAAAACCATTATTGCCTTTCTCATTGTTAATCCCTTCATCTTTATGGTGGACCCATATGTAGCTGGCTGGACGCTTGTAATCCAATTCATCTTTACCTTAGCGATGGCATTGAAATGTTACCCGCTTCAACCAGGCGGCCTGCTGCTCATCGAAGCGATGTTTATAGGCATGACATCGCCTGGCCATATGATGCATGAGATTGAAGTTAACTTAGAAGTGTTATTGCTACTGGTATTCATGGTAGCGGGCATTTACTTCATGAAAGACCTGCTTATGTACTTGTTCACCAAATTAGTGATTAAGGTTCGCAACAAGCTAATTTTATCCCTATCGTTTATTTTTGCATCTGCATTTCTATCGGCGTTTCTCGACGCATTAACGGTTGTTGCAGTAATAATCAGTGTAGGTCTGGGCTTTTACTCTATCTATCACAAAGTAGCGTCGGGCAAGGAATTCCACTCTGATCACGACCACACTAGCGACGATGAGTTGGGTAGCCACGACTTAGAAGACTTCAGAGCTTTCCTACGCAACCTTATGATGCACTCAGCGGTAGGTACTGCCCTTGGTGGTGTTATGACCATGGTAGGTGAACCACAAAACCTGATTATTGCAGACAAAGCCGGCTGGGACTTCGTTGAGTTCTTTATCCGCATGGCGCCTGTCACACTGCCAGTGTTTGTATTTGGCTTGTTAACTACCGTCGTGTTAGAAAAAACCGGAATGTTTTCTTACGGTGCAAAATTACCTGCAGCGGTAAGACAAATTTTGGTCGACTACAACGACCATATGGACAAGGGCCGCAGTAAGCGTGAAACCGCTAAACTGATAGTACAAGCGCTAATTGGTGTTTGGTTAATCATTGGCCTTGCTACGCATATGGCGTCAGTGGGTCTTATCGGTCTGTCAGTTATTGTACTTGCTACTTCAATGAGCGGTGTTATCGAAGAGCACGCACTTGGTAAAGCATTCGAGGAAGCACTGCCATTTACCGCACTACTTTGCGTATTCTTCGGTGTAGTAGCCGTTATCATTGACCAAGGCCTTTTCCAGCCGGTAATCCATTGGGTACTGTCGTTTGAAGGCGAAACGCAAATGGTTATGTTCTATCTTGCTAACGGTGTGCTTTCGATGGTGAGTGACAACGTGTTTGTGGGCTCTGTTTATATCACTGAAGTCACAGCGGCTCTACAGGCCGGTCAAATCACACGCGACCAGTACGATATGCTTGCTGTAGCAATCAATACGGGAACCAACTTACCCAGTGTGGCAACACCAAACGGTCAAGCTGCTTTCCTATTCTTGCTGACCTCAGCCATCGCGCCACTGCTTCGTTTGTCGTACGGCCGTATGGTTATGATGGCATTGCCATATACCATCGTGCTGACCATCGTTGGTTTGTTAGCAACTTACATTGGACTTGCTGATGCTACTCAGGTGCTTTACGACATGCACCTCATTGAACACCACACCGCTGCTGAAGCGGGTGCTCAAGCGGTAGGTCACTAGTCTATGCGCGGAATCATTCACAGCATTAGCCAATGGGCAGAGCACAAGTCTTCATGGCTTGTGCTTTTCGCCACGTCATTGGCATTAGAAATTGCTGCGCTTTACTTTCAGTATGGCATGGGTTTAAAGCCGTGCATTATGTGCATTTATCAACGAACCGCCATGTACGGTATTGTGTTGTCAGCACTTATTGTCGTTATTAAAAACAATGGCTTTACACGCATGCTTGGTTTCGCTGGTTGGGCTGTATCTGCAGGATGGGGCTTCTTAATTGCCAAAGAACACGTTGGCATTCTCAATGCTGCGAACCCATTTTTTGCCAGCTGCGAAATTGTGCCAAACTTCCCTTCGTGGTTACAACTTCACGAGTGGCTACCCGCTGTATTTGCTGCTGAAGGTGACTGTTTAGAAGATTCGTGGCAGTTTTTGTCTATGGGAATGGCTGAGTGGATGCAGATTATTTTTGCTGCCTACTTTGCTGTATTCGCTATTGTGTTTGCATGTCGATTATTGGATAAGAAACCCTTTTGATCGACTTATCCATTCTACCGTCACGCCTACCTCCAATACATACGGAGCAAGGCCCCATTTCCATTCAGCGCATTGCGGAGAAACACTGCTATGCGCTTTGTGAGGCTGGGCAACAGTCTATCCATCACGTAAAACCTTGGTTTGGTTCAGCGGTTTGCCCTGTTACGCCTGCACTCTCCAAGCAGTGCATCGCCAACATGGAAAAGGCCCGAGATACAGGCTATGGACTTACCTACTTGCTAATGCACGACGAAAAGTGCTTAGGTATGGGCATTATCAATCATATTCACCACACGCACCTTACCGCTAATCTTGGCTACTGGCTCAAACCAGATGCGTGCGGAAAAGGTTTAGCTACCGCGATTTGTGAAGCCTTGAAGAAGCTTGCGTTCTCTCAAATGAATTTGCATAGATTGGAATGCTTTATAGAGCCTAACAACAAGGCAAGTATACGTGTAGCAGAGCGAATTGGTGGTACAAAAGAAGGGCTTTGTCGCAAACGCGTATTCGGGCGCGATGCGTTGCTTTATGCGATTGTTAATGGCAATTAACGCGCGTTCTGCGCGTTAATCTAAGTCTTCTAAAGGCCAAATGGCTATATAGTCTTCAAAGTTATTTAAATCCACATCGGTTTCAAAAACGGTCTTATTGCGTACCGACATTCCCTTTGCGTGCATCACGTGTTTCTTCCCCTTGTTTAACAATGGGTGCCACGATGGTATGCCCCTTCCCTCATAAAGGCGGCGATAGGTGCAGCTATTAGGCATAAAAAAGATATCCTTCAGATTCTCTTTTGTCAGCTTCACGCAATCAGGCACCAGCTCTGTTCGCCTTTCATATTGGGTACATTCACATTTTTTTGTGTTCAAATACGTACACACAATATTGGTATAGTGAATCTTCTCATTATCGTTAATATGATCGGTGACTTCGTATTCTTCTACCGCGTCATCATCGATAAATTTTTGCAGACAACATTTACCACATCCATCACAAAGTGATTCCCATTCCTTTTGGGTCATCTCTTCTAAAGATTTGTTTTCCCAAAACGCGGCTGTCATTCTGCTATTACCTCGGTTTCCACGGTTAAATGATTGTCTAGCGTTGCAACAATCGTATCTTGCGAGCAAAGCTTACCTACCCCTTTGGGCGTGCCTGTAAGAATCACGTCGCCGCTGTCTAACGTAAATATAGATGACATATGAGCGATAAGTGGGATGATTTTGTGCAGCATCAGCTCGGTATGTCCCTGCTGTCTAACCACCCCGTTTATGGTTAAGGTAAAACGCAGGTCTTCCAAGTTTTCTATTTCACTTAACGGCACAAAGCCTGACAGCGGTGCACTGTTGTCGAAAGACTTCGCTCTTTCCCAAGGCTGGCCTTGCTTCTTAAGCTCGGCTTGAACCTCGCGAAGGGTTAAATCGAGACCAAGTCCAATACCCCATATCGCGGCTTTTACGTCATCTACACTCGCATTCTTCAATGATGATTTTAGCAGCACAGCGACTTCAAGCTCGTTGTGACACTCGCCTTTGTCGGTAGGAATGGCAATAGGCTTCTGCATATAACATAAGGCAGCCTTTGGCTTCATAAACAGCAAGGGTGCTTCAGATACGGTAGAATTCATTTCTTGAATGTGGTCGAGGTAATTTCTACCTATACACACTACTTTACTAACGGGTAGTGATATTTCATTGCCTTGAGAATCGATGTGACGATAAGCCATTAGTAACCTCGTTTTATCCGCTCTGATAAATACCCAACCGAAACGCCAAAGTAAGACGAGCGGTTCCACTTCATCAGTGTGTGAAAATTGTTATACACCAAGTAAATTCGGCCTTGCTCACCATCTGGCATAATAAGCGATGCACTGATTTCTGCATTGGGGAGTTCATTTCCGTTGTAGCGCTTGACGCCATTCTGCTGCCAAAAGGCCAACGGCTTCATGTTAGATTTCGCTAACCCTGAAAAAGGTACTGGTTTGGTTAGTATTACTTGGCGTCCCCACGTCCCTTCACTATCCCAACCTTCAGATGATAGATAGTTGGCGATTGACGCAAATACGTCTGCCTTGGTTCCCCAAATATCCTTTCTGCCGTCGCCGTCGTAGTCCACTGCGTAATTTAGAAAGGATATGGGCATAAACTGTGTTTGTCCCATCGCACCGGCCCAAGAGCCTTTAAGCGCATCTACAGAGATATGCCCTTCATCTAGGATCTGAAGTGCCGCAAAAAAATTGTCTTTAAACAGCTTTTCTCGTCGCCCTTCATATGCCAAAGATGCCAGTGCAGACAGCACACCAAAGTTGCCCTGAATTTTACCAAAGTTAGACTCGTTACCCCACAGCGCAACAATAAAGCGTGCCTGAACCCCGTATTTTTGAGCAATTTCGTCAAGCAGTACTTTGTGTTCAGTGTACTGCTCAACCGCCTGCTTTACTTTCCAGTCGGGTACTCGCGTTGCTAGATAGTCATCTAACGTTATTTTTTTCTCTGGCTGGCTTTTGTCAGACTTGACCACCGTGGGCCTGAAAGTAATGTCAGCAAACGCTAAATCTAATTTAGTCTTATCTATGCCCTTTTCGGCCGCTTCTTTTTTCAGTTGAGCAACGTAGCTTTTGAAGCCCGTCTCACTAAGCCCACTGTCATTACTTGGCTGATTTTCGGCATGAGCTGCCAGTGAAAAGCTTAAGGTTATACTCGATAAAACTAGGGCAATATTGCGCGGTTGAGGAAATAAACTACGATTTTTGTGCTTATCTATAAAGGTAATTCGGCTAACTAAGCGGTTTAGAGTCTTTAATAACATGGATATTTAAAACTTCTTATCAGGCGTTTTTGAAAGCCCAAGAGATTCACGGTGTTGCTCTAGCAAATCATCTTCTTTTGGCGGCATTTGAAGGTAAAAGCCTTTTTCATTAAGTTCGTTAATAAGCTTTTGCTTATCAACTAGGCCAAGTTTCTCGCGCTTTTCTAAGGCGATGATAGTCACTAGCTCTGGACGACCAAACTTTGCCATAAGCGGCTCTGGCACGTCTTCAAAATGGTCTTTTTTTGGCACGTACAAATACATGCCGTCTTTTTTTCGCGTTTTATAAACTGCGCATAACATAGACTTTTTACTCTTTCTTAATTCGTTTGTTTAGTTCTTTTGGGGTCACTAAGCAGATTTAATTAGCCCGAGGACATAAACCTCTCATCAATACTGCTCACCCATATTGCTTTTAAGGAACTATTGGGCCGGAGCGTCGCCAAGTAGACGAGTTACGTGAGAGCGAAACAATGGCTCTCTCCACGTCGACAGTACATCGGGCATTAGTCCCTGCACGCGGGTCTCATCAACCGAAAACCAGTACCATTTTAACAGTTGATTCAGCTGTTTTTTAGAGGCAATAACATCACTATTTACAGCATTGTCTTTCGCTATCTGGTCGCTGATAACTTTAAGCTCGGCCAGCGTTTTTTTGTACTTGGCGATATCAATTAACCGCAGCACAACCGGAAGTCTGAGCTTTTCTGGTGTTTGCGCGTACTTTGCTCTCGCCTCTTCAATTAGCGTGATGATGGTGTCGCCGTAGCGGCGTACCGATTGATGATTCACGCCGTTAATACGCGAAAGGCCAGATTTACTATCGACAAGACGCTGCGCCGCTTCAAACAAATGCCCTTCTTTGAACACAAAGTTTAGGGCCAGATCTTTTTTTCGTGCGGTATTCAAACGCCATGCCGCTAGTGCCTGTAATACAGTGAGCTGTTCGCTGTTCAATCGCCAGTTATTCTTAATGCTTAAGTACGCAAAATCTTCAGGCATTTGAGCGCGCTTTTTATCAACTAACAAAGCGATCTCTTGGTAAATCCAGTGCACTTTCCCCGCCTCTTGTACTTTACTGGCTAACTGTTGGTAGCAAGGCAGTAAATACAGCACATCATTCGCTGCGTAGCTAAGCTGCGCTTCACGTAGTGGTCTGGCTAACCAATCGGTTCGCGACTCCCCTTTGTCCAAACTGATATCACACAGCAACTCTACAAGCTTTGCATAGCCAAGTGACGGCCCCATGTCCAAAATACTTCCCGCAAGCTGCGTGTCGAACACAGGCGTTGGTACGGTATCAAAAGCGGTAAGGAACGCCTCAATGTCTTCAGAACACGAGTGCAGTACTTTTACGACTTCGGTATTCTCCATGAGATCGATAAATGGCTGCATATTGTCTATGGCGAGCGGATCAATGAGTACCAGCTGATGGCCATCATAGAGCTGGACAAGGCCTAAATGAGGAGTGAGGGTTTTCGTTCTTACGAATTCGGTGTCTAAGGCTACCGCCTCTTGACGCTGTGCGGCAGTGCACACTTTTTCGAGTTGTTCAGATGTTGTAATTAATTGATATTGCATATTTTTGCACAGTAATAAAAAAGCCGGCTTACGCCGGCTTTCACAAAACTATTTCAACGAAATTAGTCTCGAAGCTCCCGACGCAGTATTTTACCTACATTGGTTTTTGGTAAGTCGTCTTTGAAAACAACTTGCTTAGGCACTTTGTAACCCGTTAAGTGATTACGGCAATGCGCGATAACGTCTTTTTCAGTAAGTGAGTCGCTGTTTCGAACTACGAATAATTTCACAACTTCACCACTGACTTCATGAGGAACCCCAACCGCAGCTGCTTCAACAATGTTTTCATGCATTGCAGCCACTTCTTCAATCTCGTTAGGAAACACGTTAAAGCCTGAAACTAGGATCATATCCTTTTTACGGTCAACAATATAGAAGTAACCTTCATCATCTACCGTTGCGATGTCACCTGTGGCTAACCAACCGTCTTTTAGAATTTCTTCTGTTGCTTCTGGTCGGTTCAAATATCCTTTCATTACCTGAGGGCCTTTCACCCACATTTCACCAGGCTCGCCCTTTTCGACAGGGTTACCGTCGTCGTCAAGGAGCTTGATGTCTGTAGAAGGGACCGGCATACCGATTGCACCTTTATAAGCTTCAATCTGTGGCGGGTTAACCGCTACCACAGGCGAACACTCTGTTAGCCCATAGCCTTCAAGAAGCACAGTACCGGTGACCTTTTCCCACTTTTCTGCAACAGGGCGCTGAACAGCCATACCGCCACCTAAACCAAACTTAAATTTGCTGAAATCAAGTTCACTGAATCCAGGCGTATTTAACAGGCCATTAAACAATGTATTTACGCCAGGTAAAATGGTAAACGGATATTTGCTAAGTTCGTTTACAAAAGCCGGCATGTCACGTGGGTTGGTAATAAGCAAGTTACGGCACCCGTATTTAACGAACATCAAGCAGTTCGCCAGTAGCGCAAAGATATGGTAAAGCGGAAGCGCGGTAACAACAAAGTCTTCGCCTTCTTCAATCACTGTTTCTAAAATTCCCGAGACCTGCTCAAGATTAGCCACCATATTGCGATGAGTAAGCATGGCACCTTTAGAAACACCCGTTGTGCCACCTGTGTATTGAAGAAACGCTAAATCGCCGCTATCGATATCTGGGCGTTTATATTCAAGAGATTGCCCTTTTTTAACCGCAGACATAAACGATGTCGTTTCAGGTAGATTAAACGAAGGCACCATCTTTTTAACGTACTTCACTACTGCGTTCACGATCCAGCGCTTAGGTGCCGGAAGCATATCGCCTAAAGCGGTCAGAAAGACTTCTTGTAGATTTGTATCTGCGATGACTTCTTCTAGAGTACACGCAAAGTTTTCAACAATAACGATGGCTTTTGCATTAGCATCATTTAGTTGGTGCTTTAACTCACGAGCTGTATAGAGAGGATTTACATTAACCACAACCATCCCTGCGCGCAGAATACCAAACATGGCAACAGGGTATTGAAGAAGGTTGGGCATCATAATTGCCACAGCATCACCGCGTTTTAGTCCGCTTGCTTGCAAATAAGCGGCAAACTGAGCTGATAAAGTATCTAACTCTTCAAACGTGATTGAATGCCCCATATTAATGAAGGCTTCTTTGTTTTTAAACTTCTTTACCGACTGCTCGAAAATGTCTACTACAGATGCGTAACGATCGGCATCAATTTCTGCGGAAACGCGAGGGTCGTAATGCTTAAGCCAGGTTTTTTCCACCAAAACCTCCTCTACTTTATTCTTATACTATTTTATAAGCGCATGGGGAGCTGCACTTATATAACTGGTCTGATAACTTGCGAATAGTATAGGATGTGTAAAAAAAAATAAACGGCACAATTTACAATTGCTCAACAAAATGACGAATTAATACCCCTACATCGTCAGTATTTTCCATGTGAATATGGTGGCCGCCTACTAATTGTTCGTATTGCGCATTTAAAAACCACCCCTTGCGATTGGGGAAAACAGTCTCAAGGTTTTTAAAACTGTTAGATGCACCAATAAAAAGAATTGGGCATACAATAGCACGCATTAGCGATTCTGCCTGCTTTTCTGTGAGTCTTAGTGTAGATTTTGTACGAAGCTTCGGGTCGCTCGACCAGAAGCAATGTCCCCCTGCATCTTGGGTCAAATTTCTCGATAAAATAGAACGCGCGTGTTCGGCAGGAATATCTGATACCTTGCACCTGGCTTTAACTGCGTCGTCTAAATCAACGATTCGCAGTTTATTTCGCGACTTCGCGTGACGACTCATTATTGCGTCACGCATTTGTGCTGCGGTTGTTTCTTCAGTTTCGGTAAGCGGCCCACAAGCATCAATACTTATTACAGCAGTGACTTTTTCCGGAAAAAGTGCGGCGAAAAGGCTCGCTAGTATTCCGCCGAGAGAGTGTCCTAATAAAATGACTTCTTCCCACTCTTGAGATTCTATTAGCGCAAAAAGGTCTTGCAGGTAATCAGCTTGATTGTAATGTGCGCCTAGTGCACGGTGACCAGAACGACCATGACCAGCTAGGTCTAGCGCAATAAAGCGGTGAGTTTGTAGGTAGGGTGCTAACAGCCGTAAGCTCTCTGCGTTATCCAAGTAGCCGTGTAAACCAAGTACGACTTTGCCGGCACCTTGATTATCTAACGCAGCTAAATGTAATGCCCCAATGTTAAATTCTGTTTCAATCATCTTTCATCCTTTGCGGCAATAAATCGCCGCGCGCTTTCCATGACCGTCCTAAAAATAAAAAAAAGGCGGCAATATTATGCCGCCTCCATGATAAGATTTTTACTTCGCTTTATCCTGCCTTGCGGGCTGTATCGTTGCCTTTGTCTTGCTTCGTGTAGACTTAGATTTAGAAGGAAGCGTGGCCTTGCTCGGCGCATTTTCGTAACGAATTACGCGCGTTCGATTAAAATGCGGATACATCCAAGGGCCATTGAAGCGATAAAAAGGTGAATACCAACCTGTGTGGTAATTGAAGAAGTAAGTATTTACATCATAAACCTCTTGCTTCCTCCACATGTGGTAGTCATCGGCAATGATCGTCGGATAAATGTAGGGCTGCTCACCCACCATGCCCGCAGTTGGAGCGGTAACTGTACCTAGAAACGTTGCCGCACGCCCTTCTTCAAAAACAATTGGGTCGACGAAGCCATCAATTTGTACTTTGAATCGACCCGACGTCTCTCCATTTGTTGAAGGCTTGCCATAATGATTTAGCGGAAAATGAGCGAGTTCAATGAACGTTTTGTTGGGCTTATTTTCAACACCAACAATCATTCCTCCCCATCTGGCCTTTTGGCCTTGCGCGTTCGCCCCCGACGTGACCGCTTTCGAATAGCTAACTAGCTGCGTTCCTTCAGGCACTTCTATGCTATCTGGGACTATTGTGCAGCCCGCAAATAAAAAGACTGTAAGTAAAACTAAATACCGAGACATCGACGAGCTCCTATAAATCCTAGAAAATGCTGCGTTTGAATAAAAGTCAGTCTACAAGCACTGGGTTGTTTAAAAAATACAGTGAAATTTCGATTACAACCCGCCTCTACTTTCATGTATCTCTTTATGAGAAAAAGAAAAACCGAATACCAACAACCAAACATTAGCATTTATACGAATGGACAACCACTGCCGTTCAAACACTATGTCGCTTAAATGAGATAGATCATCCCAACCAACAATTTGTAGAGTATGTACGGTAGGCTTTTGTTCAAATAAACAGCGGGTTTTAACAATTTGTTAAATTTATCTACGGTGTGAATTATGGTGCTTGGAATTGAACTACGCGTAGATGTCCACGCCGAACATAGATTGAATAGACTCGCGTTGCTGCTGCTTTTCAAAGCTTGTGTATGACGCTATGGCATTTTGAGAATATGTGTTGCCATCTTCACGAATGAATTGTTGGTACGCTTTGGCGTTATCCGTTCCCTGTTCGTCGGGCGCAACAACAATCGCCCTAGCAGACGATTCGCTTTGCCCTTTACTTTGCTGTTCAGGGTCTTTGTTAATTTTAGCGACACGGCCTTGCGAAGGTTCGGAAGACGGTACGGCGAAATTATTATTGATAATCATACAGAGTTAACTGAGGCAAGAATCGTACCATTGGGAAGCGAGCTTTAACCTTAAGACTCGCTCCTCTTTTCCCGTTGCTCGATTTATTTATTGTTAGTAATGGGCGCCCAATATTTGGCAGCGTGTCGTTACTCTCTGCCTGGTAATTTTTTCCACGTAACTTTATCGCGCAGATATACAGGTTCTACATTCACAGCATCAGATACTTCGCCTTTACTATGTGCATCTGTTGCAAGTTTAAGCATGTATTGCGCGTTTGGAAGTGTGATGTCAGACGCTACCTCACCACATACTTCAGACTTCCAGTTATCAAGCTCCTCGTAGGCAGACCAGCCGGTGCCAGCTGCAATTACAGTCGCGCCGTTTTCTTTTCTAAGTAATTTTAGCTGTTCAATAGCCAATTCGGGCGGACAAACTTGCTCTTCAGTGCAAAGTACAAGCCCATTTTGCGACTGAGAGTAAACCGCGAAATACACTTCACCCATACGCGCATCCGATGCAACGGCGACCAATGCATCTTTGTGCTGAGTTTTAGACGCTACTTCAAACGCCATAGCTTCAAGCGTACTCACGCCCGCTACCTTTAAGCCTGTTCCTAACGCTAAACCTTGAATCATTCCCGTTGCTATGCGAACACCGGTAAAGCTGCCTGGGCCTCGACCAAAAGCCAGTAAATCTAGGTCGCCCAGCGAAACCTTTGCTTCTTTTAACACCTCATCGACCATAGGAAGAAGTCGCTGACTATGCTGCTGAGGGCATATCTCGAAACGCGTTATGACGGTGTCTTTGAATTGAAGCGCAACCGAACAAGCTTCGGTTGCGGTGTCTATAGCTAAAATGTTCATGTTTATCTCTTATTTCATATAAGCTGAAAACGGGGCTAATGGCGTAATACACGTTTACCGCTTTTTCAGTGCTTTAACTTAGGCTTCATCAATGCCGGCTAAAAATTTTTCCACTTCGTCCAAGCTTCTTGTTCTTTTCATATCTGGCAAGCTTCCAACGAAGGTTTTGGCGTAAGGCTTCGTCACTAATCGATTGTCACATATAACCAGCACGCCTTTATCTGAAGGATCTCGGATGAGTCTTCCCGCGCCCTGCTTTAACGTAATAACAGCTTGGGGAATTTGAATAACACCAAACGGGTTTGCTCCACGTTTTTTTACATCTTCCATACGGGCTTGAAGCAGCGGGTCATCAGGTGACGCAAAGGGCAGCTTATCAATCATCACGCAAACCAAGTCGTTGCCGCGCACGTCTACTCCTTCCCAAAACGCGCCTGTGCCCATTAATACCGCTTTTTCATCTGCAAGGTACGCATCCAGCAATGCTTGCTTGGTGGTAGTCCCTTGCACCAGTAGCGGATTATCTATCTCATCTTCTAGCTTCTGCGCAATTTCTCGAAGCATAGCGTGACTAGTAAACAACAAGAAACATCTCCCGCGACTTGCTTTGATTAGCCGTTTGGCTGTTTCTAGCAAAGTTTCGCGCATAGCGTAGCTGTTTGGTTCTGGTAAATAGCGGGGCACGCACAGCATGGCCTGTTCAGGGTAATTAAACGGGCTATCTAATCCTAACGTTTCTGCATCTTCTAAGCCCATGCGGCGCTGAAAGTGATCAAAACCTCCGTTTACCATTAAGGTTGCAGAGGTAAAAATCCACCCGCGCGGCGGCGATGATACGAAACGTCTGAATTTAGCGGCAATCGATAAGGGCGTTAAATGCATAATGAGATGACGCTGAGTAGTTTCATACCACAAACTTACATTTTCTTGCTTATTGTCGCTTAACGCATCTAACTGCTCTCTTGCAGCCACAACACGTTCGTACATGTTGTCTAAATCTTTATCGCGGCCAATATGGAGTTTACACACTTCATGCAGTACACCTAGCGCTTCCGCCAGCTTGCCCACCTGCATGCGCACGTCGTCACGGTCTAACGCCTCAGCCCAGTTTCCGCGTTCAGCCGTATCCGGGAACAATAACCGTAAATCAGAGGCAATCATCCTGCATTTGTCAGCCGCTTTATCTAGCTGCCCAGCATCTTTTAGCACTGTTCTGAACAACAGCGTGATATCTTTCGCAATATCGTGAATTTGTCTTGTCGAAAGTGACTCGCCAAAGTAATCGCTGGCAATATCGGGAATTTGATGAGCCTCATCAAAAATAATCGCATCAGCTTCTGGAATAAGTTCGCCAAACCCTGTGTCTTTCAGTGCCATATCAGCAAAGAAAAGGTGGTGGTTTACCACAATAATATCAGCATCCAGCGCCTTTCTGCGCGCTTTTACCAAGTAGCAATCTTCATAATCTGGGCAATCGCGGCCCAAGCAATTATCCACTGTAGAGGTAACCAGCGGTAAAACACGGGCATCTTCGGGAAGGGTCTTAAGCTCCCCCATGTCACCTGTTTTCGTAGTACTAGACCAACGTTTCACTTCTGAAAGCTGACCCAATACCTCTTTTTCAACCAGCGTAGAGTTGCCGCTGTGCTGCGCTACACGGTGTAGACAAAGATAGTTTGAACGGCCTTTTAACAGTGCAGTCTTTCGCTTGCTGCCTAAGGCCTTTTTTACCAGCGGTAAGTCGCGGTGAAATAGCTGCTCTTGTAAGTTTTTAGTCCCTGTAGAAACAATGGCTTTTCCGTCGCTCAACAATGCCGGAGCGAGATAAGCGAAAGTCTTTCCCGTTCCCGTACCGGCCTCTACTATTAAACTACCTGTGGTATCAATAGCGCGCTTAACCGCCTTTGCCATTTCAGTTTGAGCTTCGCGAGGTACAAACCCCTTGATAGCACCTGCAAGGAGGCCATCTGAAGAGAATACGTTATTTATTGTGGGCATGGTTTAAGCGCTGTCATTACTTTTCTACTTTAGGCCGCGCATTATGCCAAAAAGCCTATGGAATGCCCATTAAAGGTTTGCATTTTAGCGTCAGCATTTGCTACCTGACGCCTTTTAGAGTCAAAGCAATTGTTAAATTTTTGATGAAAAGAATTTGTCTTCTAGAACAAAAAAATTAGCTTTTTAATCTTATCACTTAGGCGCAATATCCAGCTCGTAAATGTTTATACTCAACTATTCAACGAGGTAATTATGAAAGGTTTACGCTTTATAGGTTTAGGCTTAGTAGGTTTAAGCGCAATGGCGTTCTCTGTAATTGCAGCTGCATCAGACGAAGCACCTGCAGAGCTGGTAGTGGAATTAACCCAGTTCTGTAAAGAAATCGCAGAAGAAGAAGGCACAAAAGGCAAGTCGGAAGACGTATTTGTATTAGAGTGCGTAAATGATGAGCTAGAAGCTGAAGGTTACCAGAAACTGAAATCTTTAAACTAATCTAATAAGGTGAGTTACTGATTCACTTTAACTGAATGAATGATAAAGCCTCGCCAGAAATGGTGGGGCTTTTTTGTGCCCTGCTTTTGAGATGCCTTTTCGAGTTCCCTAGCATTGTATATAGCAATGCATGCGAAGGTGGCTTTAGTTAAACGCATCAGCGTTCAAAAAATGCATCAACCAAATCGGCGAGCGACTCCTCTAGCTCTTCTTCGAAAGCATCGATATCAATACCAAAGCTATCCATATATTTAGCCGCATTGTCACGGGAAAGTACGGCATTTTTTATCTGAAACTCAAGCTCAGGCAGTGTCTTGTCGTAGCGGGGCTTAATGGTCCATCGCAAACAATGACCATGGTTGTCTTTTAGCTTTTTTTTGGCAAATACACAAAACTCCTCGACGTAGTCAGCACCTTGCGGCCCAAGACATCCCGGTTCTATGCGGTACATTACCAGCAGCTTTTTATATAGCGGAAGTCGCGTTTCCATCACATCTTCAATTAGCTTAAAGAGTTGATTATCGGAAAGTTTGGAGAATTTTGCCAGCCAAGTAAGGGGAGAATGCGAGAAATTTCACACTCCCCCGTGTCATTACTCTGCAAGTTCAGGATCTTTTATGAACAAGATATCCATGATGATTGCAGGATCCCACTCGCGCATTTCTGCTTCGCATTTCAGTCGAATTTCGTCTAACTCACTGATCGTTGCAATCGAGAATGCGTCATCCACGATAATGTGGACTAACAGATAGACATCCCTACCCCGCTTACTAATTCGCACTTCCACATGTTCATATGGGACGTCAGCCAACGTTTTTTTGAATTTTTTCTCGATTACCGCCGAGATAGCTTCAGGCGGCGCTTTGTTAATTACTTCATTAAGGCTTTCACGCAAAATCTTAAAAGGCACAGGCAACATTGCCGAACCAAGAATAATCAATAAAACAGGATCAACGTACGGCGACAGCGTTCTATATTCCGTCAACTCTAACGCGTAGGCCAAAATAAAAGCGAACAAGATGGATGCACTTAGCACGCCGTCTATCATCCAAGTGTGAGAATCCACTTTTACTAAATCGGACAGTAAATGCTTGCCTTTTACTCGCATGTACAGAGAGATACTAAAACAGCCAACCGTTGCCACAACACCGTAGACCATACCAATACCATACTCAGCTGCGTGCCCACCTGCTAATAAACTCTGAACAGAGCTCGCGACGGCATACAGACACGTGGCAATGATAATAAGCGACTTAAACATGTTTAGCGTAGGTTCAATTGCCGTGTAACCAAAGTGAAACCGGTCATCGTCAGGGCGTTGAACCAAATTGGCCACTTTAAGCGTTAGCATTGACATAACAAAAGCGATTAACGAGTACGCGGCATCAAATAAAATAGCGCCTGAGCTCGTTAAAATGGCAAAACCAAGCGCAATAATGACAAATGCGCCGGCAATATAAAAAGAAAGCGTTAATAGACGCTTTTCTTCAAGGTGATGGAAGCCAATGTCCATGAAAATCACTTCGAAATTAAGGTGCGCGGATTCTACTCCGATATTTTAAAAAAAATAGTGCTTTAAATAAAATATTGCTATTTTTTTAAGCAATTCAGTGATACATAGCGCCTATATTATTTCGACTCAACGCACTGCGTTTTTAGCACCCGTTTTAAACTATGAAAATCGTTACCCATCCTTCTATAAAAAGTTACTTTGATGCTGATGAAAGCCGGCAGGAAGTCGAGCAGGCATTCTCTCGAGGGCTTGCTTATGCGGGCCATTCCCTAATGGTGCCAGAGAAGTTTAGCTATCAAGTACTGCCTCACTTTAACGACCGTTATGCGTTGTTCAATCAGGGTGAGAATTATGAACTTATATCCAATGTTTGCTTACATCGACAAGCTCAACTTCTTGAAGGGCAAGGCCGGGCACGCAGCATAGTTTGTAAACTCCACTGCTGGGGCTATGACAATACAGGCCAGCTTAAAGGTGCGCCCCACTTTAAGGATGCCCTTAGCGGTCAGTTGAAAAAGGAATCACTGTCAGTGTGGAACGGTCTTCTATTTCGAGGGCGATCTCCTAATATGGACTTATCTGCCCTTGGGCTTGAGGACTATCTCGACTTTACCGATTACTTTTACGCCGGTTCTGAAACCACGGAATATCAATTTAACTGGAAGACATTCATCGAAATCTATCTAGAGAACTATCACGTGTACTCCATGCACCCTGGGCTTCGCCAGTTTGTTAAACCCGATGATTTAGAATGGTCGTTTGGCGATGATTTTTCAGTTCAAAAAGTTGGGCTAGGCGACCAGCTTACCAAGCGCACAACACCGCGTTACAGAGAGTTCCAAGACGCATTATTGGCACGATTCGGGCAAACACTTCCTCGCTTTGGCGCAATATGGTGCTTTTTGTACCCTAATATTATGATTGAGTGGTACCCAGATATTATTGTCGTCAGCACGATTTACCCCAAGGGTGCCGGCGCATGTGTAAACCACGTTGAATTTTATTATCCCGAAGCACTTTATAAAGATATGCCAGACTACTTTGCAGCGGAAAAAGCGGCCTATATGGAAACAGCGGTAGAAGATGAAGAAGCCTGCCTATTGCTAGAAAAAGGTCGACGGGCACTTTATTTATCAGGCGAAGAAGAACACGGTCCCATAGAACCGTTTTTAGAAGCGGGCGTGGCGCACTTTTACGATTGGCTTGCTAAACAGTAGCAGTCTTAGTGCTCTAAATAGTGGTATTTCACAAAAAAGGAGTTTTGATGAACAATTACAAAGGGTCTTGTTTGTGCGGGTCGGTGACTTTTAAAATTGAGGGTGATTTTGACAGTTTTTATCTGTGCCACTGCAAACACTGTCAAAAGGATACAGGTTCGGCCTTCGCAGCCAACCTGTTTTCAAGTTCGGCTATGTTAACTTGGGCATCGGGTGTTGACGCTGTAGTCAACTTCACGCTCGAGAACACGCGTCATAGCAAAAGTTTCTGTAAAATTTGCGGTTCAGCCCTTCCTTGTACTCAACTCGGTGACATTCTAGCCGTACCCGCTGGGTGTCTGAATACAAAACTACTGATTAAACCTACTGCACATATCTTCGGCGTAAGCAAAGCTGCGTGGGAAGAAAACTTAGAAACCATCACAAAATTTGAACGTTTACCGTAACAAACATTGAATACTCATTCGAAACCTAATGGCTTTATACTAAACAAAATTCGCTGCTTGAATAACGGCAGGTCGATTGTTGCTCGCATTCACAACATTCTCCGCTTAACGTGTTCCGTTTTTGTCAAAAATAGCGAGTAACTTTTTCAGAAAATTCTATAGATCTCACAATTCCGCCTGTCGTCCCCCAACCTTTCAAAAAACATAAACCAATGATCTAAAAACATTTTATTGAAATGGCATATGCTATGAATAACTCCATGTGAATACTCTCCTCCGTTTTTAAGCAGTATGGAGGCCGAAAAACCAAGGAGTTAGATATGAAAAAATTAACAATTGCTACACTAATCAGCGCCGCACTTTCTACTGCCGCGTTTGCCGGCAACGGTATCGAAAAAATAGACACCACATTTGCCGATTTGGATAACGATGACAACGGCTATATTTCACGAGAAGAAGCTGACGACGATGAGATTTATGCGCACTTTTCCAAAATTGATACCAATTCAGACATGCAGCTTTCAATTAAAGAGTTCAATGCTCATGTAACGAAGCACCCTCAACATTTCGATGACGACGTGCTTGCAACGGTAAAATCGATGAAAGAGAGTATGGGTACAGAAGGTACAATGGAAACGGAAGTTAAAGTTGATACTGATGTCGATGAAGTGGTTGCCGCGACGAAAGACAAAAGGCTGACTCACGAACTAAGAGCTAAGACTGAGTTGAAGGCTAACGGAAACTTAGAAAAGACAAACGTTGACAACGTCGCTGAAGATACTGTTGTTCACGATAATACGGTTATTGCAGATGAAGCGGTCATTGCGCGCAGTAAATTTGAGATGATGGACGCTAACAGCGACGGTAAGCTTACTAAAGCTGAAGCCTCGAGAAGTGGTGTAACACGTGATTTTGATAATATTGACGCAAATGACGATGAATTAATTACGCGTACGGAATTTAAGCGTTATCAGAGTAAGTATGAAAGCAACTCAAGTGATAGTTCTGAAGAGTAATGACTAAGTTGTACTAGCTCAGATTAGATCTGAGCTAGATTCTTTAGCATCTAACTTTCGGGTGTTGACTTAATCACTTCCTCGATTTCACTGTTACCACTCAAGCGTGCGAGATCGATAAGATAACCTTTTTCTAGCTTATCCAAAGTGTGTCCTTCAAGTCGCGCTTTTACCTCTTCAACATCACCATTGGCAATAGAAGTTTTAAGCGCTGCATGATTATTTAACGAGCGGTCTTCTGTTTTTTCAGCTGAATCATTCACAGTCATCGTTCATCCTTAATTTTCACTTAGTAAAAAAACATTAGTGCTTTTTACCTTTTGTAGTTAAAGATGACACTAAACGATCACACCGTTATGCCACCCATATCTCGAACTGCCAAGGCGTGAGTTTACACACTGAATCAGCTCCGAAGATTTTCTTTTCGTCGCGCTCCCAGTGCGCATACTCACCTTCAAACAATGGTTCTTCAAACGTTACATCAAGCTGCTCATTTGAAAAATTAATCACAACGAACACTTTTTCATTTTCATTACAACGTACAAAACTAAAAACCTTTTCCATCTTAGAATTTGGCACCTGAATCATTCTGGTCCCGTATTCTCCATTTCCTAGCACGGCTTTGGATTTTTTAAGAGCAATTAGCTTGCGATACAAGTTGCCTATTTCATGTTCTTGCCAGTGTATAGGGTCGCGCTCAAAAAACGCTAAACGCTTGGTTTCCCCAGCTTCTTGCCCGTTGTGAATGAGCGGCATGCCTTCACCCATTACCGATAAAGCAATACAGGCTTCAAGCGCATAACCAAATTGTTCGCGCTGGGTGCCATCCCAGGCATTTTTGTCATGATTACTCACGAAGGTCATTCTGTAAGCCGAGTGAGGCCAGCTGCGTTCATTCCACGAATAATACTTGCGCAACCTATCCAGTGAACATTGTCCGTGTGCGAGTTCGTGTAGCGTCTCGTTCCAACTCCATGCGTATGTCATATTGAACGCATTTTCGTGAAGATCTCGATTCTCCCATTCAGCCAACATGAAGACTGGTCTGATTGCGCTTAGCGTTTGCACTGCTTGCTGCCAAAAATCGTTGGGGACATACCCCGCTACATCACAGCGAAACCCATCAATGTCGAACTTTTCAACCCAATAACACAACGCGTTAATCATGTATTTGCGAAGGCCAACGTGTTCATAATCAAACTCTATGATATCGCTCCAATCCCACCACGGAGATGGACGAAAATCACCTTTGTAGTCTTTGGCGTACCACTCGGGGTGCTGTTCAACCAAAGGATTATCCCACGCACTGTGATTTGGCACCCAGTCTATGATGACTTTTAGCGAAAGCTTGTGCGCTTCATCCACCAGCGCTTTGAAATCCTCTTCGCTACCAAATTCAGGGTTAATGGCCAGATAGTCTTTTACTGCATAGGGACTTCCAAGCTCCCCTTTCCTGTTTTTTTCACCAATAGGGTGTACAGGCATAAGCCAAACAATATCAGCGCCAAGTGATTTAATGTGAGATAACCCCTTTCTCACTCCTTCAAAATTACCTTGCTCTGAAAACTGTCGAGTGTTGACCTGATAAATAACAGCGTGAGATGACCATTCTGGCTGAAGCACGTTATATCGTTTCTTAGGAACAGGATTGATATCCATATTATCTTTCCTTATCGAGATTAGCGTTTAGAAAAAGAATTTGGTTCTGCGTCGCGTTACTTTAGGCTTCAAATTGCAGCGAGCTGGGCTTTTAACTGCCGCAAGCTCGTGGCTTAAAGAATAGGTAAACTTGTAACACCTAAAATTAGTACCCAAATACCGAAAAAAAGTTTTAGACGCTGAACCGAAAATGCTAAAACAACAAACTTTGCAATCGTTCCACCGACTATTGCACCTGCCCCAGCAAACAAAACAACCTGCCATACCACAGACTCGCTTATAAAAGCGTGATATGGCAATGCAGACCACACAGTAAAAGCCGACAAGATAACCGCGCTGGCAATAGACAAAGTTACATTAAACCCTCGAATTATGAGGTAAACAGCGACTAACTCTCCTACTCCTACCGAAAGCCACGCGGTGATAATGCCGCCTAAAAAACCAATGAAAGGTAAAAGCAAAAGATCTTTCGTATGTAAGTCTTTTTTGAAATGGGTACGCTTCATTAGCGGAATAGAAGCAAATATTGCGATTGCTAATAGAATAGAAAAACTACCAAAAGCGATGTGAAGGTTATTGGCCCCACCCCACAAATGCTCTAGAAGCCTTGTACTTTGAGAAGAATACTGAGCGAATCCTATGCCGCATATTGACGAGGGAACCGTTAACATCAGTACACTGGGTAATGCTTTCCAATACTGATCATACTTGTGTTGGTGCTTATAATACGCGGCCCAAGTTAGTGCCCCTGCGGTCATACCACAGCATTGGATGGCGAAACTCGTTGCCACAACGCTTTGCGCAGAAAATGACAGGTAGTTAAAAAACGGAACGAAAACCACGCCACCGCCAGCTCCAGTGGCATTCGCAAATATAGCACCAATAACGCCAAGAACGCTGAAAAGCCCGAACTCTTTAACAAGCTCAATAGGGGCTGGTTGCGCTAGCAAACTGCCGATCCATAAAAATAAAAGTACTATCAACGCTGTTTTACCAGCGTTTTGCTTGATGAGAGAAATCACATACGTCCTTAAGGCAGAAAATACGGCAAGTTACACGGCATGACTTTTCTAAGTACGCAGCCAACTAGCACCTGTACAATTTTCAAACTATTGTTATTCAACTACGTATAAGGTTTTACTTACACAGATATCATATACAGCATTTTAAAAAACATGGTTGAAGTATCTACATTTGAGCATCAGGTGCAACTGCATCTTTCGCCAAACCGCTCAGCAACATGGCAACAGACAAAGCACCTTCTTGCAGCTTTTGCCCTTTTTATCAGCTCGATAGCTATTGCTTGGTCACTGGCCGGTGCGTGGGTCATATTACCTTTTGCAGGATTGGAGGTCGGGTTACTAACGCTGATTATGTATTTAGTTTCTAAAGCGACATACCGCTGGGAGACGCTCTTAATTTCATCAAACAGCATTCAAGTCACTAGCTCAACCGGTATAAGCATAGAATTCTTCCGCCCTGATACGTCCTTGTACTATAAAAAAGACTTGAGCTTAAAATGTGCGCCACAGCTTGTGCTACAAGCCCCTCTGCAGCAATTTGAAGTGGGATCATTTTTAAATTTAGAGGACAAAGAGCGTGTCCATAAATGTATGCAAAAGGCGGGGATCGCAGTATGTTCGAATAAGTGGTGGTAATTCGTGTTGCTTTGAAATGCAACCAATGCGTAAGGCTCCTTATCGTGCATGACACAAAATTAATGATCATTGTGGCTATTTTCGACTAATTAGATATAAGACGCAGCGATAACGAGTTGCGACCTAATGAGGGTTACACTATGAACTTATACATCGAGTCACTAGAAGGCGGCAATTACCTCGCATCAACCGGTATGGGCGCCTCACGCACCTTGGTTCGCGACAACAAGTCACAACCTAAAACGTTTCACTGTTTGAACGAGATTAGGGAGCATTTTGACTCTCAAGCCTTTGAAAAAGTTTGGCTCCGTCAAAGCACACCGTATGAAGAAATGGTTGGTCAAACCGATCATCCCGGTGCGTTAGAGCTTGAAATTGAGTGGTAGCGACTTGCAGGTGTACTAGAAAGTAAGACCAATAGTTTTCAATGTTCCATGCACCACTTAGCACGTTTTTTGCGTACAACTAATGTGACGTAAATTAAAACGGTATTTTATTGAATTAGAAACAGTAAGAATGGTCTTCTTCTGTAGTTAATAAAATACCTACATGCTAAGGAGAATTGCATGAAAATAAGTAAGTTAGCTATTAAATCTGTGTTTGTGGCTGCCGTGTTAGCCTTGACGGCGTGCGCTTCGATGGGCGACGGAACTGTTGCTGAAAAGCGACAAGCTATTTTAGATATGCAAGATAACGCGCTTGCCCGCCTTTATTCTGAAAAGCCCGATACGCGCTCTCAGGTAAAAGACGCCGCCGGCTACGCCGTATTTACCAATGCTAACATCAACGTATTCTTTGTGGCGGCGGGCACAGGCTACGGTGTTGTAAACAATAATGTAACCGGCGCAAAAACATATATGAATATGGCCGAAGGTGGCGTAGGCCTTGGCTTAGGCGCAAAAGATTACCGAATTGTTATGGTTTTCCACACACAAAAAGCGATGAATCACTTTATTGAAAATGGATGGACCGTAGGTGGTAACGCGGATGTAGCAGCGAAAGCCGGTAACAAAGGCGCATCTGCAGAAGGCGAAGGCTACTTGGGTAACGTCACAGTGTATACTATGACTGAAAGCGGCCTTACATTACAGGCAACTGTTAAAGGCACGAAATTTTGGGTAGATAAAGAACTAAACTAATTCTGCCCTAACTATTCCTAACCATATTAGCGATTAGCGCTCCAACACACCGAAGGCCTCTTGAATGCAAGAGGCCTTTTTATTTTTTCTGCACAACTGCCCGCTACCGCTCTAAATCTTTAGGCTGTCTGAATCACAGAAATAACGTTTGAAAATCTCAAGGCAGAAGGAGCAAGTCTACGGTTTCTCTCTTTCTTGCCTTGAGAATCATATCGCTCACATTTTACTGAGCACGGTTTTCCTCAATCTGCATCCACTGTGCTCTTGTACAATTCTCGAGAAGCTCAAATGCTTCAACAACCACATCTTCTCCTTGTATAAATGGATGTGCCTGATTATCTTTCCTATCCGTTAACGCCTTAAGCTTATCTCTTGTTCCGTCTCTTCCAGGGTGATTTGACAAAAATACTTCAATATTTTGTTCTTTCACCAACGCTTTCATTGCATTGGCCGAGTTTGTATAAGACTTTATTCTTGCGACATCCGGACCATAATTGAGCCCTGTGCCGCCCCATAATACAGCGCGATGCCGTTCATCTCCATCTATCACAGGGAGAACGATAGTAAGCGTACCCGGTGTATGTCCAGGCGTTACATAAAACGCTAACTCAGTGCCATTTACGTTGAGTACATCCCCATCTTCAATCAGTAAATCTTTTTCAGGTTTTGCTCCCCAGCGATAGCTTGCAAACGCGTCGTTTTCTAACACGTGCCACTCAATTTCACTCATCACAATACGTGGACTATAAACTGATTTAATCAGCCCAAAACCACCGTAATGATCGCCGTGTCCATGAGATATGATTAGATGGGAAATCGGCTTATCTCCCAACCCGAGTGCCGAAAGTCCGTTAAGGATATAATGTTGAGCTTGTTGGTTATTATTTAGCGCGTCTACTAAAACTATACTTTCGCCCGTATCAATTGCCCAACTTGATACGTTGCCAGCGCCGACATAATAAAGGTTATCGAAGACCTGTTGAGGTGGAATTTGACGACGGACTTTAGCATTTCCTTTTACTTCGCTAACACCATTACTGCGCTTGGATCTCTCGCGCCGATTTTCGCTAATAACGAACATATCCCGCGGCTCTTGACTAATATCGCAAAGACTCGCCAAGCCAGGAAAATGCTTAGCACTTTTCAATCCTTTATCCGCGTAATATTGCGCAGTGTATACATCGGCTGAGTAAGTATTATTGGACATCCAAACCGCCAGAAGCATTATTGCAAGCTGCCATACAGACTTTTTTATACTAACCATAACGCATTCCATTCTAGGTATATAAAACCACATTGTTTTACGATGTTGATTTTTTCACTGTTTGGGACAACTGTATTCAGTTTGCATTAAACCATAAACAATATTTTGCATAAGCACTTTTAATTGGGCATATTTTAAACACAACTGACGAAGGGATTTCTTATGATAATCGTGGTGTTTAATCAAAAAGGCGGCGTAGGCAAATCGACCATTAGCACCAATTTAGCTGCGCAAAGCGCTAAGCTGGGTCATAAGACCTTATTGGTAGACTTAGACGCTCAGGGAAATAGTACTCACTACGTGGGATTTAACGCCAGTGAACAAAGCCTTACCGTGGCCGATATGTTCAAACAAGTAGTTGGCATTTTCAGAACAGCCAAGAAGCCTAACGCGTTCGTGCATGCAACGCCTTATGAAAACCTCTTCGTTATGCCTTCTTCTTCTGCGTTGGCGGAAGTCGAGCGAGAGCTCGAGTCACGATACAAAATTTTTAAACTTAAAGACGCGTTAAAGGAGTTAAAAGACGAATTCGACAACATTTTTATCGACACGCCTCCTAATTTTAATTTTTATTCTAAAGCGGCACTTATTGCTGCTGATGGCTTTTGCGTCCCCTTTGATTGCGACGACTTCTCGGCACAGGCGATTGAGCGTTTACTTGAAAATGCAATGGAACTAAAAGAAGACCACAACCCTGAACTGCGTTTGTTGGGTATTGTTGTTAATCAATTCAATAGCCAAGCAAAGCTTCCAAGAGAGTTAATTGAGACACTTAAGCAGCAAGATTTGCCAGTGTTAGAAAGTTATATAAGTGCCACGGTAAAAGTGAAAGAGTCTCACTCTAAGCGAATGCCGCTGCCTTTCTACTTACCTAAGCACAAAGTGACGAATCAAATTGCGGCTTTATTTGAAGAACTCAATGCGAGCAAAACCTAACGCTAACAAGTTTCGCTAAACATCAATATCAATATGCTTAAGCCCACCCTCGCTGTTACCTCGCTCTTTATCTTTCGAGTTTTCAGCTGATTTTTCGATAATCTCAGTTCGCTTCACGTCTTGAAACTGATCGCGCTCTTCTTCACTGAAATGCTCGGACTTTTTGGTCTTTTGCACTTTCTTCACGCGGTCGTCCGTCTCAATCGGCACTTTTGTGTTGCGAGGCAAAATGGGAAACAGTAGATCGTTGCTCATACGCCCTCCAGAAGTTTGTATTTGTCTCTATAACTTATCGGCAACAAGTTGCCTAAAATTACGGTTCAAAACTAATTCATAACGAATTGTTTTATTATATACACATTAAATTAGAGTTAATGTGCCAAAAGAGTTCACTTTAACCTTGCAAATCCTAATTCAAAACGCTAATGTTTCAGCCGTTCGAAATTAGGAATTAAAATTTTCAAAATGATTAACTGCGCGACGAAACATCACCATCACCACAAAGCATAACCTTTCAGGTTCGTGCTGGAAGGTCTATGTATCCTTCCAGTGGCGCAGATAAAACAAATTCTCGACCCTCGGAAGGAAACTTCCGGGGGTTTTTCGTTTTAGGCGCAATCAAAAGTTAAAACACAACGTGTAAGGAACGTTTCAATGAGTAACAGCAAAAGACTTCGAATTGCCGTACAGAAATCAGGTCGATTGAGCGATGACAGCATTGCCCTACTGAAAGCTATAGGCATTAAACTCAATATTCGTGATCGCCTGCTGATTGCGCATTCTACGAACCAGCCTATTGATTTGCTTCGCGTGCGTGACGACGATATTCCAGGTCTTGTTATGGATGGTGTAGTAGATCTAGGCTTTATTGGCGAAAATGAGCTAGAAGAGAAAATGCTAGAGCGTAAAGCTGCGGGCAAGCCATTCGAGTATGAAGTATTGCGTCGTCTAGACTACGGCGGCTGCCGCCTGTCTATAGCGGTACCTAATGAGATGGATTATCAAGGAATCCAGTCGCTAGAAGGCAAAAAAGTAGCAACAACTTACCCCTACCTACTTGAGCGCTACTTCAAAGAACAGGGCATAAATGCAAAGGCTGTAATGCTACAAGGTTCTGTGGAAGTGGCCCCACGAGCAGGTGTAGCTGACGCTATCTGTGACCTTGTATCTACCGGTGCAACCCTTGAAGCTAACGGTCTTGTTGAAAAAGACGTTATTTTCCGCAGTAAAGCGGTACTTATTAAGCGCGCTGATGGCGAGCTTAGCGACGAGAAAGAAACACTGGTTAACCGACTAATGCCACGTGTTGATGGCGTATTACTAGCAAAAGAAAGCAAGTACATCATGCTACACGCACCAAAAGCGTATTTAGAGCAGGTGAAAAGCCTACTTCCAGGTGCTGAAAATCCTACGGTTCTACCACTTGCTGGAAATGAAGAACAAGTTGCTATCCACGTTGTTTCTACAGAGACCTTGTTCTGGGAAACCATGGAGAAACTTAAAGCCCTTGGTTGTAGCTCTATTCTTGTAATGCCAATCGAAAAAATGATGGGCTAAAAGGCAGGCAATTATGATTACTTGGTCATCTCTTTCGGTAAATGAGAAAAAACAGGCGCTAGCCCGCCCGGCTATGGCCAATAGCCAACAGTTAAAGCAGACCGTGGGCGACATTATCGCCCGCGTTGAAAAAGAAGGCGATGAGGCAGTACTTGATTACACACGTAAATTTGACTGCCCAGACTTAACTAGCCTTGTACTTTCACAAGAAAACATTGATGCTCTTGCTGCGAAGGTAACGCCAGAGGTAGCAAGTGCTATCGATACTGCGTTCAACAACATAAAAATGTTTCACGAAGCGCAAATGCCTAGTGATATCGCGCTAACCACAACGCCTGGTGTTAAATGCGAGCTGCGCTTCACCGCCCTTGATGCAGTGGGTCTTTATATTCCAGGCGGCAGCGCGCCGCTTCCTTCTACCGTATTGATGCTAGGCGTACCTGCATTGGTGGCGGGCTGCGAAAATAAGCTACTTTGTACTCCACCAAACAAAGAACAGCTTATCGCGCCTGAAATTGCGTATGCGGCCAGAAAATGCGGCATCGACAAGATCTTCTTGTGTGGTGGTGCCCAAGCAATCGCCGCTATGGCCTTGGGAACAGACAGCGTTCCTCAAGTAGATAAGATTTTTGGCCCGGGTAACAGCTTTGTGACTGAAGCTAAACAGCAAGTAAGCCAACGTGCTGATGGTGCAGCTATTGATATGCCGGCCGGCCCATCAGAAGTGTTGGTACTTGCTGATGAGTTCGCAAACCCTGAGTTTGTAGCGGCCGACCTGCTTTCCCAAGCCGAGCACGGTCCAGACTCGCAGGCTATTTTGGTGTCTAACAGCGCTACACTTATTGAACAAGCAAAAGCCGCGGTTGAACGTCAGTTAGCAAACCTATCTCGCGCTGAGATTGCACGCCCTGCTATGGAAAATGCGCGTTATATTTTGGCTGATTCCATTGAGCAAGCCATTGAAGCAAGTAACGCCTACGCCGCTGAGCACTTAATTGTACAAATAGAGAATGCCCGTGATTATTTGCCAAAAATTAAATACGCAGGCTCTATATTCCTAGGCCCGTGGTCACCAGAATCTGCAGGTGATTACGCGTCGGGCACTAACCACGTACTGCCAACCTATGGCTATGCTAAGAATTACTCTAGCCTTGGATTATTAGACTTTATGCGTCGCTACACTATTCAAGAGCTAAGCGCAGACGGCATGCGTAATTTAGGCCCTGCGATTATGGCACTGGCCGCTGCCGAGGGCTTAGATGCACACGAACAGGCCGTTGCACTTCGCATGCAGGCACTTAAGCAAGGAGACGCCTAATGTCGGCACTTATCGATAACCTAATTAACGAAAATTTAGTGCCGCTAAAGCCGTATGAATCGGCTCGTCGCTTGTTTTCAGGTGGTCAAGACTGGCTTAATGCCAACGAGTCACCTTATGCCAACGAATACAGCGTAGATAGCAGTAACTTTAACCGCTATCCGTCATGTCAGCCCGAAGCGGTAGTCAGTGGTTACGCAAACTACGCAGGGCTCGACAAATCGCAGCTTATAGTTACCCGCGGCGCAGATGAAGGCATTGAGTTGCTTATTCGCACCTTCTGCACGCCGGGTAAAGACAGCATTCTGATATGCCCGCCTACCTACGGTATGTATGCAATCAGTGCTGAAACCTGTGATGTGGGCATTAAGAAAGTGCCGCTTAACGACGACTTTAGCCTTAACGTGAATGCTGTATGCGCTGAAGATGACGTTAACGTGATTTTCATCTGTGCGCCAAATAACCCAACCGGTACGCCAGTTGCTCATGAAGACATTAAAACCGTGCTCAATCACTTTGCCGATAAAGCACTGGTTGTTGTAGATGAAGCGTATATTGAGTTCGATGCCGACAATACGTGGGCAAATGAAATAAACAACTATCCAAACTTGGTGGTACTTCGTACGTTGTCTAAAGCGTTTGCTCTTGCCGGTCTTCGCTGTGGTTTTACACTTGCTCAGGCACCCGTCATCCAAGCACTACTTAAAGTGATAGCGCCCTATCCCATTCCAGAGCCAGTAGCGCAGATTGCTGCACAAGCATTGTCGGCTGAATCGCTAACGTTACTTGAGCTTCAGGTGGCTACTATTAACCGGGAAAAAGAGGCCCTAGCCGAAGCGCTGGAATCTATCGAAGGCTTTGAATTAGTGGGTGATAGACGAGCAAACTTTATCTTATTCCGCTACGCAAAAGCGCAAGCCCTAATGCAGTACTTGGTAAGCCAAGGCATGCTTATTCGCGATCAATCAAAACAGCTTAACTTACAAAACTGTTTACGCGTAAGCATAGGCACTGAAGAGCAAAACCAGCGTTTAATGCAGCTAATTAACGAATTTAAAAATAATGAGGACGCGGCATGAGTCAGCAAGCCATTTTATTTATTGACCGCGACGGTACACTCGTAGAAGAGCCGCCAGTAGATAAGCAATTAGATAGTTTAGAGAAGCTTGTTTTCGAGCCAAATGTTATTCCTGTGCTACTTAAACTAAAGGCAGCTGGGTTTAAACTCGTGATGGTAAGTAACCAAGACGGCTTGGGTACAGACAGTTTCCCGCAAGAAGACTTCGACAAGCCACACAATGCCATGATGGCCATTTTCGAAAGCCAGGGTGTAGTGTTTGACGACGTGCTTATTTGCCCGCACTTCGATGCTGATAACTGTACATGCCGCAAACCAAAGCTTGGCTTAGTACAAGAATACCTACAGCAAGGCAAAGTGGACTTCACTCGTTCGTTTGTTATTGGTGACAGAATTACCGATGTACAGCTTGCTGAAAACATGGGTATTCGCAGCTTTCAGTACAACCGTGAAAGCTTAAATTGGAACGATATTCAGAAAAGCTTGTTAGCGTCTTCACGTATTGCAGAAGTGGTACGTACCACCTCTGAAACCGACATTCGCGTGCGTGTAGATCTGGATTCGCAGGCTAAGTCGACAATTCAAACCGGCATGGGCTTTTTTGACCACATGCTTGACCAAATTGCGACCCACGGTGGCTTCGAGCTAAACCTGACTACCGATGGCGATTTGCACATTGACGATCACCACAGTGTAGAAGACACCGCGCTTGCCCTTGGTGAAGCGCTTAAAAAGGCACTAGGCGACAAACGCGGTATTGGTCGCTTTGGTTTCGCGTTGCCAATGGATGAATGTCGTGCGGAATGTATTATGGACATTTCTAACCGTCCACACCTTAAGTTTGACGCTGAATTTAGCCGCGATCAGGTAGGTGAAATGGCCACCGAAATGGTACCGCACTTCTTCTATTCACTTGCACAAAGCATGGGGCTATCGCTACACCTTTCCACCAGCGAAGGTAATGCACACCACCAAGTAGAAAGCCTGTTTAAAGTATTTGGCCGTGCGCTACGTCAAGCCATTACGCGCCAAGGCGACGCGCTACCAAGTAGTAAAGGAGCCCTGTAATGTCAGTGGTAAACCCCAGCCAGCGACAAAAAATAGTCATAGTAAATACCGGCTGCGCGAACATTTCATCGGTACGCTTTGCCCTTGAGCGCTTAGGCGTTGAAGTGGACGTATCTGACGATGTAAACGTGATTAAAAGCGCTGATAAAGTGTTTTTACCCGGCGTAGGAACAGCGGCAGCAGCGATGGCAAGCATTAAGCAAAAAGCGTTAGTGGAAACCCTGCAGTCGCTTACCCAACCTGTGCTAGGCGTATGTTTAGGCATGCAACTTATGGTTGAAACCAGCGCTGAAGGTGGTTTTCAAGGTACAGGCAACATCGACTGTTTGAACCTAATGCCAGGTCATGTGGCTCGCATGGAATCAAAAGGCGTGCGCTTACCTCATATGGGTTGGAACACAGTCTCTCATAAAGAAGAAAGTTTATTTAAGGGCATCCCACAAGATACCTACTTTTACTTTGTGCACAGTTTTGCCGTTCCTGAATACGAGCACACGCTTGCAAGCTGCACTTATGGTAATACTTTTTCAGCAGCGATAAATAAAGACAACTTTTACGGGGTGCAATTTCACCCAGAGCGTTCTGGCGAGGCCGGAGCACAATTACTGACTAACTTTGTGAACCTATAATGATTATTCCAGCGATTGATCTTATTGACGGACGCGTAGTACGCCTTTATCAAGGCGACTACGAGCAGAAAACCCAATACGAACTGGACCCAGTAGACGTGGTTCACGACTATGCCGACCAAGGTGCAACCTGGCTGCACATTGTTGACCTAACAGGCGCTAAAGACACCAGTAAACGTCAGCTTTCACTAATTAAGTCTATGGTCGATACCAAGCGCATGCAGTTTCAAGCAGGCGGCGGTATCCGTAGTGAAGAAGAAGTGGCGCAATTACTAGAAACGGGCGTAAGCCGCGTAGTGATTGGTTCTTTGGCGGTAAAACAACCCGAGCTTGTGAAGTCTTGGGTAGATAAATACGGCCCAGAGCACATTGTATTGGCCCTTGATATCAATATTAGCGACAGCGGTGAAAAGCTTATTGCTACCCACGGTTGGCAAGAGAATTCTGGCGTAGCCCTTGAAGGCTTGCTTGAAGACTTCGCTACAGTAGGCGCAAAGCATGTGCTGTGTACCGACATTAGCCGCGACGGCACGCTACAAGGTGCGAACACTGAGCTGTATCAAGAAATGGCAGCCCGTTTCCCACACGTTAGCTGGCAAGCGTCTGGCGGTATTGGCAGCATCGCTGATATCGAAGCGCTAAAACCCACAAACGTTGGCGGCGTTATTCTTGGGCGCGCACTACTTGAAGGTAAGTTTACGGTGAAGGAGGCTATCGCATGCTGGCAAAACGCATAATACCGTGCCTTGACGTACGCGACGGCAAAGTTGTTAAGGGCGTTCAGTTTAGAAACCACGAAATTATTGGTGATATTGTACCTCTTGCTGAGCAATATGCAAAAGCGGGGGCCGACGAGTTGGTATTTTACGATATCACCGCAAGTTCTGATGCCCGCGTGGTAGACAAAAGCTGGGTAAGCCGTATAGCACAGGTTATTGATATCCCGTTTTGCGTAGCGGGCGGCATTAAGAGCATTGAAGACGCCGGTCGCATTTTGGAAATGGGTGCAGATAAGATTTCGATTAACTCCCCTGCCCTTAATAACCCAGATCTAATTAACCAGCTACACGACGTATACGGTCAACAGTGCGTCGTGATTGGTATCGACAGCTTTTATAACGAAGCAACCGACCAATACGAAGTGTACAAATTCACTGGTGATGAAGCGCGAACGCAAAAAAGCCAGTGGCAAACCATCGATTGGATTAAAGAAGTTCAGTCGCGCGGTGCGGGTGAAATTGTTCTGAACTGCATGAACCAAGACGGCGTGCGCAAAGGCTACGATGTGAAGCAGCTGAAAGCCGTGCGCGATGTCTGTGAAGTGCCGCTAATTGCGTCGGGTGGCGCAGGTGAAATTGCCCACTTTACGGATGTGTTTCAACAGGCTGACGTAGATGGCGCGCTTGCAGCATCAGTATTTCACAAGGGCATCATCAATATTGATGAGTTGAAAGCAGAGTTGACCAGCAATGGCGTTGCCATGCGTAAGCGTCACGGATTAACGACGCAAGCAGAAGGAGTAAACCCGTGATCATTACTAACGAAAACAGCAATAAATTAGCTTGGGACAAAATGGACAACCTACTACCCGCCATTGTGCAAGACGCACTGTCTGGTAAGGTATTAATGCAGGGCTACATGGACCAAGACGCATTGGCGAAAACCCTTGAAACGGGCAAAGTGACATTCTTCAGCCGTTCAAAACAGCGTCTGTGGACCAAGGGTGAAACATCTGGTAACACGCTAGATTTAGTGAGCGTTGCTTGTGACTGCGATCAAGATTCACTGTTGGTACTTGCCAACCCTAACGGCCCGACATGCCACACTGGTGTTGAAAGCTGTTGGTTCGACGGCAACACACCAGCCTTTACGTTTCTTGCAGATTTAGAGCGTGTATTGGCTTCCCGTAAAGACGCGGATCCTAAAAGTAGCTATACCGCTAGCCTTTACAACAAAGGCATTAAGCGAATAGCACAGAAGGTGGGCGAAGAAGGTGTAGAAACCGCATTGGCTGCGACTGTACACGACAAAGAAGAGCTAAAGAATGAAGCCGCTGACTTGTTGTACCACTTAACGGTACTGCTTCAGGTGAGCGATATGTCCCTTAACGATGCACTTAACGTGCTGCGTGAGCGTCATAAGTAATCCGTTGTAAAACTCGTTTATTATTCAAAATGCCCTTCTCGTTTCTACGCGAAGGGCATTTTTGTATCGCAGAGCTTTGCACTTTATTGCAATTAACATTGTTTAGCCTGCTTAAAAACTGAGCAAAAAGTAATCCATCAGTTAAGGAAACGCGACTAGCGCGGCGTTCCCAATATCCAATCTATTCCATGGATAGCAACGGTGGGAAATACGGTCGCATGCGACGCGCCGCCGATAACTTGCAATTGTAGTGTTATGTTTTGATCTGCCTTAGCGTTGATTTTACTTGCCAATGCTTTGCTCCCCGCAACCATATCTTGACCCTCGCCAAACTCAGGCGTTTCAAAGCTTCCCACACCAATGTAAACACGCTTGGGCGATTGAGTTTCAGCCATTTCTAAGGTTAGTAAGTAATCGTCATTAAACCACACTGAAGGGCTAACAAGCACATAGTTAGAAAAGGTTTCAGGGGATTGCATGAGCACGTAGCCGCCAAATAGCCCGCCTAATGAATGCCCAATAAAAGTCCGTCGATTGGCGTCTACTCGATATGTAGACTCAATAAATGTTAATACATCTCGTCTAATAAATGACAGATACTCAGCAGCAAGACCGGTTTCCAGTTTCCAACTATCGGCTATGGCAGGAGTGTAGTCCCTTACTCTACTCTCTACGCCTTTTGATTCTAGGGAATAAGACAACCCCACTATGACCGCTTCTTCCATTTGGCCTACGTTTACTGGCATTCGCATAGAGCCTACAATAATAGGAAAACTGTAAGGCGCATCTGTTGTGTATATTACGGGGTAATCCTTGGAAGGAGATGCGTTATAGCTTTTTGGCAACTGTACAAATAACGTATATTTACGTGCAGTTTCCGTATCTTCTATTGTCACCATTTTGCTTCTAATTAACGAAACAGACGCTTCAGAAATGATAGGTTTAATGATTGATTCAGCAAAAGCACATGAAAATGCACTTCCGACAAGAATTATTGCTGTTAGAAAGCGAAGCACCGTAACCCCTTAGTGGCTTAAACGGCATGTTATAACGCAGCTAATTTCAATTAACCACTGTTTGCACACCAAGGGTCACTTTTTGACTTCTCTATTTCTCGATTTCCCTTACCACTTGGCCATAAGCCAGCAGCGCGAACAGTCCCGTTCCGCCCACAATATTTCCTAGTAATGTTGCACCAATTAGTGAGAGTGTTTCAAGAACGCTTATTTTATTTTGCAGTGCTAACAAGAAAAGTTCTGTTGAACCGGCTATCACGTGCGTAAAATTTCCTATAGCAATTAAATAAGTAAAAATAACTATCATCAATATTTGAGAATGCTTAACCGATGGCTTCATCCATACTATAGCGGCAATGATAAACCCTGACGTAATGCCGTATGAGAAAGCGTCTGATGGTGATAGCTTGGCATAATGTTCAGAAATAGCGGTCATCCCTTCAACCAGCTCTGGTGGAACAGATTGCAGCGAAAAGCTGAAAAACGCAGCCAAAAAGGTGCCGAACATATTGGCGGTGAAAACGATGAACCACAGGCGCGCAATGCAAAAGCCCATATTGAACGAAGGTTTACTCAACAAAGGAAGAATGACCGAAAGCGTATTTTCGGTAAACAATTGAAGTCGACCAACAATCACCAGCACGAAACCAACCGTATAGCCCAAGTTTTCGATAACAAACTGATTGGGAGAGTTTGCAAAGAGGTGATGCAGAATTCCTTCAGCAAGAATTGAAATCGAGATGCCAATGCCTGCCGCCACACCAGACCACCACAATGACATTATAGGACGCTGAAGTTCTTCTAACCCTTCCCTGTGGACAATGGCATACAAAGAAACAGAATTTAAGCTCTGATTATCTCGTACATCTTTTTCTTCAGTATGACTAAGGGCAACGTCTTGCTCTTGGCGCCCAGACTCCTTTATTTTTTCCGTCACTCATGTCTCCTGCAACTCTTTGCTTAACTAGGACGTTTGCCTCAATTACATAGTATTTGGTCTACGACACAGTTATTTAACAGGCACTAACAGACCACCCTATTCGGTTACGTTGATTAAGCACGTTTTTGGTCACAATAATTTTGCCTATTTCAGATATAGCACTCATTTTAATAAAAAAGCCCGCGTGAACGCTGTTCACACGGGCTTTGATCTTATTAACGGCCGTTATAATGCTCGCAAAACGTAAAACATGAACTAAGGGTTCAACAAGGTTGGTTGCCCTAACCCAAGCGCTTGTAAACGCTCAAACTGGGTATCTTTGTCCCCTACTATCAAATAAATCATTCTATCAGGATGTACATATTTACCGTATAGGCGCTTTATCTCACCCACGGTTAACGCTTTCACCTCAGCTTCTTGCTGTAAAACGTAATCATTGGGCAAGCCAAAATCGCTGATTTCGCTAACCATACTCAGTTTAGCGCCTAACGTTTCAAACGCCCTAGCGCCAGATTTGAGAGTAAATCCTTTCGTAACGTCTAAATCTTCATCTGAATAGTTTGTGCCAAACGCTGCTAATATATCCATGATAGCTTGCGTTGCTTCTAAGGTAACGTTCGACCTTACGGCGCTTCGTATGGTGAATTCACCCGTATATTGATCGCTAGAAAACGATGAACGAATGCCATAGGTGTAGCCTTTGTTTTCACGTAGTTCCTGCATAAGCTGTGAGGCGAAACCGCCCCCGCCTAAACGATAATTCATCACACTGACTTTATAAGCATCATCATGAGTAACATTCGGGGCGGAATGGCCGAAATAAAGCACTGACTGTTTAGCCCCAGGCACGTCATAGAAAAAGAGTTGGGCGCTTTCTGGCAGTTTGGGCTCTGGTACCTTCGCAAAAGTAACATCTTTTGGTAACCATCGCGCATTAAGTGGCGCTAGGCTTTTTACAACGTTCTGTTGCTTGATGTCTCCCACAACATGGAACTTTGCCAATGATGGTGTGAAGTATTTCTCGTAATACCCCTTTAGGTCATCAAGCGTTATATCATTCACACTTTTCTTATCGCCAAGCACAGTTTTAGCAAATGGATGCGCGTCTCCGTAAAGCAGTGTTTTAAACTCAACCGATGCAATGGCATTGGGGTTAGCTTTTATTTGTTCAATCTGGTTAATAGTGTCGTCTTTAGCTAATTCAAATTCCTGTCCATCAAAACGAGGGGAAAGAATTACTTCAGTCACGAGCTTTATTAAGTCACTGTAGTGTTTAGACAATACCGTTCCGCTAATAGTAATGTCAGTTTCAGAAGCACTGGCCTCCAGAGAAGCGCCTAAAAGCTCAATTTCATGTTCTAGCTGCTCGGGTGTTTTTTCCGCCGTACCTTTAAGCAAGGTTGCGGCAAGTAAATTGGCGGTTCCTGTTTTACCTGCTGAGTCTAGAAGCATGCCACCATCTAGCTTTAACTCAAACGCGACTAAAGGCACTTCGTCATTAGCAATACCCGTTACTTTGATGCCAGACGACAGTGTATTTTGCCAAACCTTAGGTGGTGTAACTTCTATTGATTCACCATAAGCAGGCTCTTTCGTGCGATCAAACGATGACGGAGTACGTTCGTATTCAGCCGCAACTGACGCATCAAAGCTCTCTTCCGCCCCCGCGACAATTTGCTCCTCCACTACATTAGCTTCAGTAGAGCCGCTTAACACCAATTCTTGCTGTCCCTTAGGTACAAAGCTGGTGGCCACAAACGGTTTATCCTTAATATAGGTGCTATAAACACGCATTACATCTTGTTGTGAAACGCCCAGAATTTTCTGAACATCTTGGCTGATAAATTCAGCCCCGCCCGCAAAAATTTCGTATTGCGCCAATTGAAAACCTTTACCTAAGACGCTTGAAAGTCCTTGATAAAATTCTGTTTCTTGACCTGCTTTTATACGCGCCAAATCCTTTGAAGAAATCCCGTCTTTCTCAAAGCGGGCGAACGCTTCGTTAACTCCATCTGCAACAGTGTTTAAGTTCACGCCATTAAAGGCCATAACCTGCAGCTGTAGCTGTCCAGCAATCTCAGCATCATAGCCATAAAGATAAACATCACTGGTGAGCTTCTTCTCGTCAACAAGCACCTTGTTCAGCGGAGCATTTTTGCCTTGGCTTAAGTACTGAGAAAGTACTTGAAGTGGATAATAGTCATCGTGATATTCAGGTACGGTTGGCCACACCATAGTTAAAAGTGGCGCTTGTGCAAAATTATCTATATGGAATCGTTTTATAGTCTCATTGAGCTTCGCAGGTTGGGGCTGTAATTTATTGATTTGCTCTCCCGCAGGAATTTCATCGAAATATTTTTTAACCCACGCTTTAGTTTGATTTACGTTAATATCACCCGCGATGGTAAGCACCACATTATTAGGTACATACCATTTTTTGAAAAACTCTTTCACGTCAGCAAGCGTTGCGTTTTGCAGATCTTCTAACGACCCAATCACTTGCCAACTATACGGGTGCCCTTCAGGATAAAGATTTTTATCAATCACATATTGATTGTGACCATAAGGACGATTATCCACACTCTGGCGCTTTTCGTTTTTCACCACCTGCTTTTCTTTGGCGAGCACAGGGTCTGTTACGGTATTAATGAAAAATCCCAACTTATCGGCTTCAGCCCAGATCATTTTTTCTAAAGCATCAATGGGTACAGTTTGGAAGTAATTGGTACTATCACGACTCGTCGAGCCATTTGCACCTGAGCCGCCAATTTTCGCACTGAGTTTATCAAGACCGCCTTTTCCCAAGTTCTCTGATTCGAGAAAAAGTAAGTGTTCAAACAAGTGCGCAAAGCCTGTTCGCCCTTCTTTTTCTCTGGCTGAACCCACATGCGCAGTGAGGGCGACTGCAGCAACGGGATCAGACCTGTCAACGTGCAGTACAACGGTAAGCCGGTTATCCAGAGTAAAACGCTCGTAGTCCACGTTGAACAGTGACGTATTTAGGGAAGCAGTACTATTATCTGCATTAGCGGTTGTTTCGCTGGTTATATCGGAAGCAGTTCGTACATTTTGTGGATCATTGGTGTTATGCGTACACCCTGTCGAAACTGCACTTAATGTTATTACAGCAATTGCAGTGTACATTCTTGTTCGTTTGAATGTTTCAAGCATTATGTATGTTCTTTGCCAGTCAAAAATGTAACAAGTACCACAAGTGCACCACCAGTGCCATGACATTCCTTTTTTCAGACATTTTAAGCATGCCTAAACGGGCGGCGTTCATCTTTTACAGAGTGAAATATAAACATATGATTTATATGAGTTTTATTGCTTTTTTCAACGCTCAATACCCTGTAGCTAGAGCAACCTTAATTAGCTACCGACATAGTTCGTTACATTTTCCACACCTCAATTTTGAACAAATTAGGTAATTTACAATCTACATCTATTACACAAGCCATGTCGTGATAAAACTTTGATCTAACGAGCAATCTACGAAAAGTGAGAACCGAAGCCGTGTTAAATCTAAAACAGAGCGTTAAGAACAACCTGCCTTTCATTTTATTTATGGTTTTGCTTTTCTCGTTTCGAAGCAGTGTTGCTGATTGGTATTATGTCCCTACAGGCTCTATGGAGCCCACCATTCAAGTAGGCGACCGCGTAGTGGTTGATAAATCAGCCTACACGCTAGAACTGCCGTTCACAGACGTTGTTGTCGCGAAAACTGGTAACATCAATCGCGGTGACATTGTAATCATTGACAGTAATGCAGCTGATACCAGACTCATTAAACGTGTGGTTGCCATTGAAGGTGATAAGGTCAAATTAGAAAACAACGTTCTTTTTATCAATGGTGAAAAAGCAACGTTAAGCGTCAAAGGTCACAATCTTTATTCCGAGCAGATTTTAGGCCAAACACGAACCATAGCGCTTAACCCATTACCTAGCCCTGCGAAAAACTTTAACTTGATCACTGTGCCCAGAGATCACGTGCTGGCAATGGGGGATAATAGGAACAATAGCGTTGATTCTCGTTATTATGGCTTCATTCCAATTGAAGAAATTCAGGGCAAAGCCAACTCTGTTGCATTTTCACTAGATCCGGACGATATGTATTTACCGCGAAAAGACAGGCTTTTCACATCACTTCAGTAGGGCTGAACAATACCCTTACTTGCAAAAAGGCCAAGCTAGACCTTTACTTGCGTTCAATTTTTCTGCAAAAAAAATCTGGTCAGATCTGATAAAGCGGTGATATTTACGTATATAAAGAAAAATGTAGGGGCAATTGCATATACGTAAATTCTTACTAATGAATTACAAATAGCGGTCTTGTTCCTTATCAAATTCCCATTTCCTCAACACCAATTAACTAAGCCGCAACCCTTTATTTTTACGCTGTTTTTAGTTTAACTTCACGGCCGCTTCATCCCGCTTCACATTTAAAAAAGTAATACATGGTTTACACACTTTGTAACCAAGTGTCACATCTTTCGTGTTTTCCCCTATTGCAACTTAAGTATTAGGAGTGCTATTCATAATTTTGCAACATCATCGTGTTGCAAAAACACACAACAAGTAAAATGGAAATAAGGAAATAACAATGAAACAAGGTCGTAAAGTAAGTGCAATTGCAGTGGGATTAGCACTTTCAGGATTAACCTCTCTATCTCCTGCGTATGCACAGCAAGCTGACGAAGAAGCAGCTAACCTTGAACGAATTGCAGTCACCGGTTCTCGTATCAAACGTACAGATATGGAAGGCCCTTCACCTATTCAATCAATAGATGCAACAATGATTGAAGGCATGGGCTATGAAAACCTTCAACAATTACTCGAGCGTATGCCGGCCACAGGTGCAGGTACCTTCTCGACACGTAATAACAGCCAAGATTCAACAGCCAATGGCGCGGCAGCGGTATCCCTCAGAGGTATGGGACCAGATGCAACGCTTGTTCTAATAAACGGACGTCGCGTGGCAATAAGTGCCTTTGCTGAAAGTATCACTAACTCATTCGTTGATATTAACTCTATTCCTGTATCCGCCATCGAACGTATCGATATCTTAAAAGACGGCGCCTCTGCGATTTACGGCTCAGACGCTGTTGCAGGTGTAGTAAACGTAGTACTGAAGAAAGACTACGAAGGTCTAGAGATTAATGCAGGTTATGGTGGTACAACAGGCCCAAGCTATGATGAGACCACCGCCAGTATTCTATGGGGCTCTCAAAGCGAAAAAAGCAGTGCTACAGTTATCATCGACTATTTCAACAACAGCACGCTTGGCGCTGACGAAATGGGTCGATTCGGAACAGCTAACCAATCACCTTATGGTGGTATGGACTTCCGTTCTTCACGAGGTTATCCAGGTTACTTCTATGTGGATGGTGTTAAAACTATCGACCCTGATTGTCCAGAAGATAGCGCAACGGCGTCTGGCAGCTGTCTGTTCGATTATGGCCCATTTGGTTTAACCATACCGGCTTCTGAGCGCGTAGGCTTTATTGGTCAGTTCGACTATAAAATTGGCGACGAAACCACAGCATTTATGGAAGTTGCAATGCAGCACAATACGTCTGAAGCAGGCGGTGCAGCAACACCTCTAGATGAAGATGCTGGTTTAACCGTTCCGGGTACTCATCCTGATAACCCGTTTGGACAAGACATTGAAATTGGTCGCTACCGCCCTGTTGACGCAGGTGCCCGTCGCTGGGATATCGAATCTGACACCCTTCGTTTAGTCGCTGGCCTTCGTGGCACGTTCAATGATTACGATTGGGAAGCATCTGTACAAAAAGGCCGCAGCCGTTCAGAACAAAGTGGTGATCAGTCACAAGGTTGGGTTCGCGTTGACTGGCTTCAGGAACAAATTAACCTTGGTAACTACAACCCGTTTGGTGGCGTTACTAACCCACAAAGTGTAATTGATGATATTACTACTAGCCTTGTGCGCCGTGGTGAATCTCGAATGACCAGCGTTGACGCTCACATTACCGGTGAAGCATTCAGCTTCGGCGACGATGTTGTCATGATGGCAGCAGGTGTTGAATATCGCGAAGAGCAAGTATCTGACGTTCCTGATGTTCAGTTCCAGCGCGGATTAATCTTCGGTACTGAATCGGTTTCTGCCTCTGCTGAACGCGACCAGTATGCTGCATACTTAGAGCTATCTATACCTTTAGCTGAACAGCTTGAGCTTCAACTAGCTGGCCGCTATGACCATTACAGTGACTTTGGTAGTACAACTAATCCTAAAATAGCATTACGTTGGGCGCCAAGTGATGAAGTAACCGTGCGCGGTTCATGGGCTCAGGGCTTTAGAGCACCATCTCTTGCACAAGTTGGCCTTGGCCCATCACAGAAAAGTGTTTTCTTTGTAGACAAATATCGCTGTGATGCAACAGGTCAAGATTGTGAATCGTTAGATTACAATATCGAGTTTGCGGGTAACCCTAACTTGGATGCAGAAGAGTCAGAATCTTGGAACGTAGGCGTTATCTACGCACCTATTCAAGAATTAGGCCTGAGCATTGATGTATGGAGTATTACGCAGGATAACAAAATTGATGAGCAGCAATTCGGTTTAGTTTACGACGCGGAATGTAATAACCAAGACAGCACAATCTGTGTTCGCTTAGATCCGCAGCCAGGCGAGTCATTAGGTGTAATTCAAAAGATTTTCAACACCTACCAAAACGTATCATCTCAAGAAGCGTCTGGTGTTGATTTCAGCGCTAACTACCGCATGGAGTTGCAAGAGTTCGGTAACGTACGCTTTAACCTTGATTGGTCTTACATGAACGAGTTCGAAAAAGACGGTCTTGAGTACACTGGCGAATATGGCTATCCAGAACACCGTTGGTTATTCGGCACAACCTGGTCTAAAGGTGCGTTCGATGCCAACTTGAACATTAGCTTTGTTGGTGAGTTTGAAGACACGCCTGACATTGATTTCGACGGTGTGTTGGACTTTGAAGAAAATACCTCTAGAACGGTTGATTCTCAAATGTTGGTGGACTTGCAGTTTGGTTACAACTACAGCGATAACCTTCGCCTTGTAATTGGTTCAAACAACCTGCTTGACGAAGAGCCTCCGTTTGCTATTGGTGATGGTGATGGCGACTTATACGGCTATGTAGGCGGCGTGCACAACCCGCGTGGCCGCTTCGTATACTCTAAACTAACTTACCGCTTCTAAAAGCCTATAAGACGAAAAGCGCTCAACGGCATTGCTTAACAATGGCATGCCTTGAGCGCTTTTTTTCATTCATGTATTAATGTGTGTTTAGAAAAAAAGATATTCAAAGAGCACCGTAGTAAGCCATGCGAGAATCACAGGCAATACAATCATCACATAAACCATCACCTCCGAGCCTACTGTTTCAGAACGCCAAGCGTCCATCATCTTTACCTTAAATCTACTCTTCAGTAAAAAAGTGTAGAAAATTATTAGTATCAATAAAACTAGAGTTTTTAGCATATAATTTATCAACTAATTTCTATGTTCTGACCTGCTCTAAAACTACAGACTTTTAAAGGCGTATTTAATTTGCAAGGTTTATTCGTCTGTTGTTTCCTCATACTGCGAATCGACGGCATTACCAATTGCCCCCCCACCAACTCCTAACCCTATGGTTCCTGCTAATCTTCCTACACTGCCGATAGGGTTGAAAAAGCCAGTGCCAGCCCCTGCTAAACCAGCTGACCAAAGTGATTTAGAACTAGCGCCGCCGCCTCCAGCTATAGCCGCTCCATAAACCCCTCCAATAGCTCCAGCAAAAGCGCCTACAACGTTAGCGAGCCATGCCCCATTAACTTGCTCTAGCTCTTCTTGTGCAAGTTCATTTGAATGTAAATGTGTTTTGCTTTCCATGGTACTTCCTTATATTTAATAAATTTAAGACTTTTCCGACACTGTATATTTCCAAAGCGGAAACTGTGCCGACAAAGCCACTATATCTGTAAAGATAAGAAAAAAGACCTGTCCCACATGCCTGATTAACAGCTACCTTTAGTAGTTTGATGAAATTTAAATCTTGTTTCGCATTTAACTCTCTAGTCTCGCATATAAAAAATGCCAGCTAAGCTGGCATTTTTTCTATATGTATTTACTTCTTTTGCAACGCTTACAATCCGAAATGAATAAGCACCAAATTACCTATTGCTGCACACAGCATAGCAAGGAAAGTCAGGATCATACCCGCGAAGCGCTGCCAGCTAACGCCTGAGTGACGACCTAAGCCATAGGCATGTAATACACGGCCAAATAACAGTGCGCTCCCCAATGCGTGAACAGCCCACACTTGGCCAGTATTAGCTTCAAAACACGCTATCATAATAAGGGTGATGGGTACGTACTCGCTAAAGTTGCCGTGCGCTCTAGTCAAACGACTTAGATCTTCATGGCCACCATCGCCAATTCCCACTTGATGGCGACGTCTGGCGCCAATGACTAAAAACGACAAATACAGGTAGCAAATACCCAGTAAGCTGGCGTAAAACGCCGTGATTGGCAAAACCATGGTCTACTCCACATGTTCTAGTTATATCGCGTTGTATTAATCAGCGCTTAATTCAACATTCATGGTTGTCATTAAACGTTATCCGCTAATAAGTTACAAGCAACAAAAAAGGCCGCCTAAGCGACCTTTTGTTGACGTTATTGGCATTTAACCTAAACGTTCAGCAAGTTCAGCACTCACTTCTTCAACTGGGCGTGTACCGTCAAGCTTGTGGTACTCACAGTTTCCAGCTTCCGCTTCAGCGCTGTAGTAGTTCACAAGCGGCTTTGTTTGCTCATGGTAAATCGCAAGACGCTTGCGCACTGTTTCTTCTTTATCGTCATCACGAACGATAAGGTCATCGCCTGTTTCATTGTCTTTACCTTCCACCTTTGGTGGGTTGTAAACAACGTGGTAAACGCGACCTGATGCAGGGTGTACACGACGACCACCCATACGTTCTACGATTACATCATCAGGAACGTCAAACTCGATGCAATGATCAACAGTGACACCTGCTTCTTTCATTGCGTCAGCCTGAGGAATAGTGCGAGGGAAACCGTCTAACAAGAAACCGTCTTTACAGTCATCTTGTGCAATACGCTCTTTTACTAGGCCAATGATAATCTCATCAGATACTAGTTTGCCTTCATCCATTACACGCTTTGCCTCAAGGCCTAGCTCTGTACCTGCTTTAATTGCAGCACGAAGCATGTCGCCCGTTGAAATTTGTGGAATGCCATATTTGCCCATTAAAAACTGAGCTTGTGTGCCCTTACCCGCGCCAGGAGCGCCGAGAAGAATGATTCGCATGAGTGCGTTCTCCGCTTATGATTTTTGAACTTTTTACTTCGGGCACTTTACACATTCAACACTGGGGTGACAAGTGTAAGCAGTACCGTAAAGTTAATCTTAAGACTAATGGCGAATATATGTTCAGCTTATAGGCACTTTTGTAAATTTGCGCCTACACCCATTCAGTAACTCATCCTATTTAAGATGAATAAGCTAACTCTTAATATGATTAACTTGAAATTTTAGACCGCCAAAATATAGCACAATAAAATGGCTAAACTTACTTTTGTTAGTCGTAGAAATAAAAAAACGGGCATTACGCCCGTTTTTAAATGTAAACCTAATGGTTTATTGCTTTATTTAGCTAACTTCATTAGAAGTGTGTTCAAGTTCTGTACAAAACTAGATGGGTCTTTCAAGCTCCCCTGTTCTGACAGTGCAGCTTGATCAAACAATACGCCTACCCACTGACTAAACAGCTCTTCATCTTGAGTATCTGCCAGCAGCTTCACCAAGCTATGCTCAGGGTTAAGCTCAAAGTGATACTTCACGTCTGGCACGGTCTGCCCTGCTGCCTGCATAAGCTTCATCATTTGCGTAGTCATGCCATTGTCATCTGCTACGATGACCGCAGGTGAATCTGTTAAGCGATGGGTAAATTTAACGTCTACAACCTTATCGCCAAGTGCAGTTTTAGCTCGCTCAAGAACACCTTCAACTTGCTTTTCTGCTTCTTCTTGCGCCTTCTTAGACTCTTCGTCTTCTAAGTCGCCTAAATCTAAGTTTCCTTTCGCAATTGAGACAAACTGCTTCTCGTTAAACTCAGTAAGGTGAGACATTAACCATTCGTCAATGCGCTCGCCCATCAATAGCACTTCAATTCCTTTCTTGCGGAAAATCTCAAGGTGAGGACTAGACTTGGCAGCTTGCAAGCTATCTGCTGTCACATAGTAAATCTTATCCTGGCCTTCTTTCATTCGCTCAATATAGTCAGCTAATGATACGGTTTGTGCATCAGACTCACCGTGTGTAGAAGAGAAGCGTAGCAAGCCGGCAATTTTCTCACGGTTACTGAAATCTTCAGCCGGCCCTTCTTTTAACACGTTGCCGAATTCATTCCAGAACGACTGATATTTTTCATTGTCGTTCTTCGCCATTTTTTCAAGCATCTGTAATACGCGCTTAGTACAACCTTGGCGTAGCGCTTGCGTTATCTTATTGTCCTGTAGAATTTCACGAGACACGTTAAGCGGAAGATCATTGCTGTCTAGCAAACCTTTAACAAAACGTAGATAAGTAGGCATGAACTGTTCGGCGTCGTCCATAATGAAAACGCGTTGAACGTAAAGCTTAAGACCATGACTTTGGTCGCGATTCCACATATCAAACGGCGCTTTAGAAGGGATATACAATAAACTTGTATATTCTGTTTTACCCTCTACTTTGTTATGCGCCCATGCAAGCGGATCAGCAAAGTCATGAGAGATATGCTTGTAGAATTCGTTATACTCGTCATCAGTAATCTCAGACTTTTCACGAGTCCAAAGCGCGGTGGCTTTGTTTACTACTTCCCATTCACCAGGCTGGCCTTCAATTTTTTCGCCATCAGGGCCTTCACTTTCAGGCACTTCATCTTTCCACATCTGCACAGGAATACTGATGTGATCAGAATACTTACTTACGATAGAGCGTAAACGCCATGCATCAGCAAATTCTTTTTCGTCTTCGCGTAGGTGAAGTGTAATCTCGGTGCCACGTGTAGGCTTATTGATCTCAGCAATAGTGAATTCACCTTCACCGTCTGAAATCCACTCAACACCTTGCGATGCATCTGCACCAGCAGCACGAGTTCGCACCGTAACTTTGTCTGCTACGATGAACGCAGAGTAAAAGCCAACACCAAACTGGCCAATGAGTTGTGAGTCTTTAGCGCTATCGCCAGAAAGTTTGCTAAAGAAGTCTTTAGTGCCTGACTTAGCAATTGTACCCAAGTTCGCAATGACTTCATCGCGAGTCATACCAATACCGTTATCGGTAATGGTGACGGTATTTGCTTCTTTATCGACGCTAAGCTTTACGTTTAACTCGCCATCGTTTTCGTAAAGACTGTCATTTTCTAGCGCACGAAAGCGTAACTTATCCGCAGCATCTGCCGCGTTTGACACTAACTCACGTAGAAAAATTTCTTTGTTTGAATACAAAGAGTGAATCATCAGATGAAGAAGCTGTTTTACTTCTGTTTGAAAACCGTGGGTTTCTTTTTGGGCTGCTTCAGCCATAATCCAATATCTCCTCGTTGAATGGATCACGTTTGATGTTAAACAGGTAAGGTCGCTCAACGCACTTTTCAACGTTTAGAACGAAAATTTATTTTTTATAAGGAGATTTATCTTCAATAAAGTTTGATGTTGAGTATTTTGTGGGCGAGCGATAAGAGAGAACGTGACGTAGGCCAGCCAGATGCGGACCCACGTTGAGTGTTTTAATTACTAAGAATCGGTATACCCCAATTTACAGTACTATAGTTTGCGGCGACCCGAAAATGCGTGGGTGAGAGTATTACCATCAATATACTCGAGCTCTCCCCCAACCGGCACGCCGTGGGCAATTCGAGACGCATCAACGTTATGGCTTGCACAAAGTTGAGCGATATAATGTGCCGTGGCCTCCCCCTCTACAGTCGGGTTTGTGGCGAGGATAACTTCATTTATCCCACCTGCGGCAAGACGAGCCTCAAGCTCAGTAAGACCAATTTCTTCTGGCCCAACGCCGTCAATAGGAGACAAATGACCCATAAGCACAAAATACTGCCCCTTGTAACTTAAGGTTTGTTCGATTGCTAGTACGTCTTGTGGGCTTTCAACAATACATAACAAGCCACTTGCTTCTCTTTCAGGGTGACGACAAATGTCACATAGCTCGTCTTCAGTAAATGTTCTGCAGCGCTTACAATGATGAATATGCTCCATGGCATTGTGTAATACGTTGCTTAAATCAATTGCCCCAGTGCGATTACGCTCTAATAGGTGAAATGCCATACGCTGAGCGCTCTTGTTGCCAACGCCGGGAAGACACGTTAGTGCCTGAATTAATTCTGAGAGTAGCGGACTGAACTTCATAGTATTTACTGCTTTGGTGCTTTTTCTTTTTGATTCGAGCTTTCGCGGTATTTAATCACGTTCCGCTTTGCTTGGTCGAGCTTAACTTCATAAATGTTGCCCCCAAATAACCCCTTGTACTCTTCATCGGTGAAAACCAGCGTGTTGTCGTCATAAAACGTCACTGCCTCTTTTTGTGTGACTACGCCTAAATCAATACGCGACACATCGCCACTGAAGAAGTTATCGCCTTCAAAATTTTCAAATAACCACAGGCTTGTTGAATCTAACAGCACCAGTTTAGTCCTATCAGGGCTTATTGCAGCCGATGTGATCCAGCATAACTTTTCAAGGGTGGTACAGGTTTTAAATTCGCCGATGAGCTGTGCGTCAAAGTTAGCGGCATGGTCCCCCACCTTATACAACTTGGTGATGCCATCGAAGGGTTTTGTTCTATTTTTTGTAAACAGGTAGAGGTTACGCTTGTACTCTACGAACGCTTCCAAATCGTAGTTCTTGTCTTTCGGTTTTACTTTTCCTTTTCCCATTTCCGGGTAAGTAAACTTAATGATTTCTGCTTCTGTGGTATCGGTTTTTATGTCAATGGGGTTTTCAATTTTATAAATCGTTAACCAGCGTCGCTTGTTGTCATTGTTACCGAAGTCTCCCAAAAAGAAATGACCGAAACTGTTTTGTGTCATGTCTTCCCAGTCGACGTTTTTGGCATTTGTAACTGTCACTTCCCTCTCAATAGTTCCATCTTTATTGAGCATATAAAGGATAGGTCCATCGCCACTGTCGTTAATGGCCCAAAGCCTTTTGTATTTATCGTATTCTATACCTGAAATTTCCTTAAGCTTCGGGTCGACCGTTACTGTTTTCATTTTAAACAGGTCGTGAATACTCATAAAAAACAACACGGTTGCGATGGGTAGTAAAATAACCGTGGTGATAACTAAGCCTTTCCTTAGCACTACTAAAACCTCTATTTTAACGAGTTAACTTTCGCGATTAGCGGTTAACTGAACACGTTGAGTTTTCTGAAAGATAAAAAACGCAATGATACAACGATCATTCAACTATTTGGGACACTTTTTCTACGGAACAACGGTTAAATGAGATTTTACTGTTAATGTCGATAAGTTGGGCATGCGCTCAATATTTGTAAGCTGTGTATCAGCCCATAATTATCAACGTATCATGCTGAAAACAAGCCTAACCTTTATCAGTAAGTAGACGTTGACGTCCATCTTTATTGAATACGGTTTCATCGTGCTTTATGAATTTTTCAATGATTGACTGCTCATGGTCAGTAAATGCAGTTTCAAAATTTTGATGACCAACGCTCACTGTAGCTTTTTGCCCATTTGCTAACTTTTCGTTAGCCAGCGCTAACTGACTAATGAAATCATTTAACGATATCCGATTGTATGTAAAGATCCCGGGCTTACTCAATGATGCAGGTGTGAGTAAGTCATCATGTTCAAGCATAAAGGCGTGTTTGAAAATTGCTTGAGACTTTGTGAAGCAGGCAGTAGGGCTGCGCAGAGTAGCAGCTTCTGGAAGCGCTTTAATACGGATGCTCTGACCATTGTCTGCGGTTTGCCAAGTTACACCACACACACTAACACTAAATGCATCCACCTGATTAGCAGTTTCCTTTCGCGCTAGCGTTGAGACGGTATCCAATGCTTGAAGCTCAGCAAGAACTTGAGGTAAAGACGTCATTGAGAGCTTTTCAATTGTTATCTTTCCCGCGTTGGACTGATAAGTAAGCTTCAGCGTGTTCTCTAGATAGTAGACTTGGCCTGTGTCCTTCCAAAGGGATACAGCGGTATTATTGATAGACGGGTTTTCGACGGCACAATCACGTTGGGCCTGAAAGCGTTTTAACATTTTTGCTAACACAGCGTCCTCCCTCATTTCGAACTGCCACATTCTATTATTTGTGTTCCTTTGCTATGCGCAAGCTAAATGACTGAATGTGAAAGTGTTTTAATGTTACGGAAGAAAGGCCTGGTTGAACTATTGCTAAAAATACTTATTTAAAACTGATAGCACGTTAGATTTTACGTGCGTATACCGACACCACAAACGTTAATGATAACTATTATCATATTGTGAGGTGTGCGAGAATGGCAGCATGGCTTGATGACTAAGTAAGTAGGAAAACGAATGCGAAATCTTATAAACGCAACCGTAACCCAAGTTCACCATTGGAATGACACTCTGTTTAGTTTCAAAACAACGAGAGAATCATCTTTTCGTTTTGAAAGTGGTCAATTCGTTATGATTGGTCTTGAAGTAGATGGTAGGCCACTGATGAGGGCCTACAGCATCGCAAGCCCAAATTATGATGAGGAATTGGAATTTTTTAGTATTAAGGTGCCAGATGGTGCGCTTACTTCTCGCCTTCAAAATATAGAACCTGGTGACCAGGTAATGATTAATGTTAGGCCTACAGGTACGCTCGTGCCTGGTTTCTTGTTACCCGGAAAACATCTTTATTTGCTCAGCACTGGTACAGGTCTAGCACCATTTATGAGTATTATCAGAGATCCTTTCATTTATGAAAGCTTTGAAAAAATTATATTAGTTCACGGAACGCGGTGGCGCTCTGAACTTGCCTATCAAGACGAAATTGAGCACCAACTTCCTAACAACCCTTATTTCGGTGACGAAGTGCGTGAGAAACTCATTTACTATCCTACTGTTACGAGAGAAAGTTATGAGAAAAACGGTATCGCTCATGAAGGACGGATAACGAAGCTAATTGAAAGCGGAAAGTTGCTGGATGATATAGGTATGCCTGAATTAGACACTGAAAATGACAGATTCATGCTATGTGGCAACGACAACATGCTACAAGACCTTATGTCTATGCTAGACGGCAAGGGCTTCTCGAAAGCTAACTCGCGTCGTCAGGGGCATTATGTAATTGAACAAGCATTTATAGAAAAGTAATGCGCAACGCAATTGCCTGACCATCGGCAACATTTTAAGTTTTCAATAAAAATCGCCGGCGTGTTGCCGGCGACTTTCTATGATTTCACTCGCAAAATACTTGCAAGCTGTATCGCTTCTAGCTTTACATAATTATTTAAAACGGCATTTTGAAGCCAGGAGGTAATGGCATTCCGCCAGTTACATCACCCATCTTCTCTTTGCTAGTTTCTTGAACTCGACGTACCGCGTCGTTAAATGCTGCAGCAACCAAATCTTCAACCATATCTTTGTCGTCGTCCATCAATGACTCATCAATGTCTACACGACGCACGTTGTGGTTGCACGTCATGGTTACTTTAACCATGCCTGCACCCGCTTCACCTGTTACTTCAATTTTGGCTAGGTCGTCTTGTGCTTTTTGCATGCGCTCTTGCATTTGCTGCGCCTGCTTCATGATATTGCCCATTCCACCTTTAAACATAATTTTTGTCTCGCTTCGTTTTGGTGTTAATAATTCTGCTATCGCGCTTTAACCGAATCGGTTAGCACTGACGCATCGAAAGTCGATAGCAATGCTTGAATTGTATCGTCGGTTTTAATCACCGAGTGTGCATGCGCATGGCGCATGGCATGAATCTCTTGTTGTAACGCAAAAGGTGTAGATGCTGGTTCACCTAACGTGATATTTACTTCAACGTTTTCACCCAACCCATGATGAATTGCATCAACCAATTGCTTTCTCGCACTATCATTTAATAAATGCGTCTGACTGTGGTCAATTTCAAGGGAGACTTGATTACCCGCTCGAGAAAATGATGCGTGCAGCACCAATTGTTTGAGTAGACCAGCAACTGGCATTTGCTCAACTAGATTGCTCCATTCGTCAATTTGGCTAGCGTGAGTTAATTTGCTTCCGTCATTTAAGTACGCTTTTAACTGCCCGTCATAGGTACTGCTCAGCGGCGTATCAAAATTTAGAGCATCCCGCGCAAAAGACCGATCTCCCGCACTTTCCATCTGCTCAGGGGCACTGACGTAATTCGAACTGCTATCAGAGGGAGTTTCAACATAGTCAGCACCTTCAACGTGTTGAGGTGGGTGATTATCGTAATCAGTAGCCCAAGGTGGCATATCCTCAACAGGTGTTTCCGAGTTTGATTGCACCTCAGATTCGTCATTTGAAAAAGGCATATCCTCTTCAAATTCATCAAGCGAGAAATCGCTCGTGTTGTTTGAGCTAGAATGACTCTTTTCTGACTCGCTAGTATGCATAGTGTCAGAAGAATGCGCGTGAGTATTACCTAAAGACGAGCCTGAGTTTGTACTTTCCAGTTGAGGAGTGTCACCGCGCGCAACACTATTATCTTTACGTTCTGAGCCGTTATCTATACGCTCCGGGGTGTTATCTCTAAGCTCTGGGCTATTATTTAGCGGCTTAGGGCTATGGTCTTGCAGCTCACGGCTGTCTTCATGCCCAACGGGGTTTAAATCACCACTCTTGATTTCGTTATCAGCGTTAGCCTGCCCTGCACTATTATCGCTACCCTTGATAACTCCATGTGCAGTTTGTGCAGTACTCAAAGCCTCGGCTTTACTTCTGGTAAAGCGCGCTTGAATATCACTTGCACTTTCGGTCTTAGCATTTGCTGCGCTGGTACTTTTTGACTCTGCGTCTTGTGCTTTTCTTTGCTTTAACTTTTGACGAAGTGCCAACATATCAGCCGTAGAGGTAAGCTGCTCTTCGGCGGTTAATGAGGACGGTTCGTTCTCGTGTGCCAACGACTCGCTGTTTTTATCAGAGCCTTTAGCGTTACGAGAGCCCTCAGCGTCATGAGAGCCTTCAACGTTATGAAAACCTTCAGCGTCATAAGAGCCTTCAGCGCTTTGAAAACCTTCAAAACCTAAGGAACCATCATCTTCTGACGGAGGTGGCATATCGTCCATGTACGCATCTAACGGAGGTCCATCGAGATATTGCGCTGCTTCGTTATGGGGCGCACTGACTTCACTTGGCGTTGGTTCAAGCTCTGCAGCAACGCTTTCTGTTTGTACCGCTTGTACCGCGGTGTTTTCTACGGGTAGTTCTTCAATAGACGAAGTTGGAGCTGGCTTTACGGATTCATCATCATGTGAAGCATCACGCTCAAGTGCTGTAGTTTGAGTTGTCGTTGCACCTGACTCTGCATGAGGTAGCGCCGACAGAGTATCACTTCCACTCAACTCGCTTTCATCAGCGGCTGCATGTTCCTGTTCTTGCTGTGATTCAAATGGAGACGTAGATTGTTCTTGCTGCTCTTTTTCGATTATTGATGTAGCAAGTGAGTCTGGGGTAGATGTCGCACTTTCTAACGACTGTTCAGAGGTAGATTCAACCGATAGATGTGAAAGCCTCTCCTCCTGCACATTGGTTGCAGAAGTTTCGCTTAACGGCGCTTCCTCCTGCTTACCGACGTTTCCCGGGCCACCACTGGAAGAAGCATGATCTACAGGTAAACTATGCTCACTCCTCCCGTTTTCAATTTCACTTGCCGTGTCGTCGATGGGGGTATTTGGAGCAAACGACATCATTCGCATCAATGTCATTTCAAACGCACTTTTTCCATCCGCAGCAAACGGTAAGTCTTTTCTTCCTTGCAGTGCAATCTGATAAAGCAGCTGCACTTGCTCAGCTGGAATAGTTTTCGCTAATTGAAATATCGCTTTAGCCGATGTGGTTTCTAGCTTACATGCTTCAGGCACCCATTGCGTTAATGCTATTTGGTGCAGCAGGCTAGCCAATTCGCTGTGTACGTTGTCATAATCGGGGGCTTGCTCTGCGATGTCATTGACCAACTGCAATACATCAGCAGGACTTTTACTTACCACAGCATGAACCACTTTAAGCAACTGGTTCTTGTCCATCAGCCCCAGCATATCGGTTACCACCGATGCCAGCACTTGATTTCCACCCTGTGCAATCGCTTGGTCAGTTAAACTCAGCGCATCACGCATACTGCCTTGGGCGGCTCTTGCCAAAAGCGCTAGCGCTTGTGGCTCAAAAGGCAGCTGTTCATGCTCTAAAATATGCTGCAGCTGTCCAACAATCTGCTCCCGAGACATGGCTTTCAAGTTAAACTGCAAGCAACGGGATAAGATGGTTATCGGAAGCTTTTGAGGATCGGTGGTCGCCAGTAAGAACTTAACGTGTGGAGGTGGCTCTTCCAGCGTTTTTAACAGCGCATTAAAGCTGTGTTTTGAAAGCATGTGTACCTCATCGATAAGGTACACTTTGTAACGCCCGCGAGTGGGTTTGTATTGCACGTTATCAAGAAGCTCGCGAGTATCCTCAACTTTGGTTCTTGATGCAGCGTCAATCTCTAACAAATCAACGTAGTTCCCCTGCTCTATCTCTTTACAGGTGTTACATTGACCGCAAGGGTTTGCCCCTTGTCCTTCTTCGCAATTAAGGCTTTTCGAAAAAATACGTGCAATGGTAGTTTTACCTACGCCTCGCGTACCTGTAAACAGATAAGCGTGGTGTAGACGATCGTTATCCAAAGCATTTGAAATGGCAGAGACAACATGTTCCTGACCCACAAGTTCACTGAACTTGCCCGGTCGCCACTTCCTTGCTAGTACCTGATAACTCATTATTACGTATTTCGCCTTTTGCTAGTTATGCTTTATAGCGATTATTCGCCTTCAAACTCACAAATAGAGTAGCTTTCTATATCAAGCGTACTCAATTTCTTCTCGCCACCTAGGTCCGGTAAGTTAATAACAAAACCTGCATGGTTTACTTCACCGCCTAGTGAACGAATTAGTTTCGCAGAAGCGGCTATCGTTCCACCAGTTGCAAGTAAATCGTCAATAAGAAGGACTTTATCACCTGGCTCAATGGCATCTTTATGGATTTCCAATGTATCCATGCCATATTCAAGCTCGTAGCTCTCGCTAACTACTTCACGAGGAAGTTTGTTGGGTTTTCTCACTGGAACAAAACCAATGCCCATTTCGATGGCCAATGGCGCACCAAAAAGGAACCCGCGTGCTTCAGTACCTGCTATCTTGGTAAATCCCATACCTTGATACTTTTCTACAAGTAACGAGATACAGCTACTAAATGCTTTGTGATCTTCTAAAACGCTGGTCACATCTCTAAATAAAATACCTGGCTTTGGATAGTCAGGTACGGTTTTCACTACTGATTTAATATATTCTGCAGTCACAATTATGCCTTGAATGTCTGCGTTATAACCAGAAGGTGAACCAGCCGGCGATGATATGCATCAACGGGAACGCGATTAGAGTTACTAGCGATGCTAGAAAGTACCACTTGTTATAGACTTCTTTGAAATCTGAATTGTCAGCCATTTGCACTACCTAAACAATTTTGTGAACAAAAAAATGGTGCTAAATGTTAATCGAAAGCAAGCCCGATTGACAGCGCTAATATGATCGATCGCTCACTTTCAGACCAGATCCTGGCGAAAGTTTAATATAAAGCAGGTAAATAGTAATGGTTACTTAGGATACTGGAAGCAGTATTCCTTTTTGTAACATGTCAGTGAGGGTCTGGTTCATACCATTTATAAGCACGTTTGAAGGAATTTGGGGAAGTTGTTGGCACAACGACTCAGCTAATTGTTCTATTTCCATTCCCAGTTCATTTTGTTCCAGCGTGTTGACTAAAATAGCCGTCACCGGATTAACATGAGTAAATTGAACGTCAAACTCACGGTCTCTGTAAACAACGTAGAACTGCTGTTCTTGGGCAGGTTGCTCTGGGATATAATCCTCACCAATTAAATGGACTTCAAACTGATATGCCGCCAACGAGGCATACGGTGACACTCTAATGGCGGAAACATTGTTTTCTTGCTGATAGAACTCAACATTATCTTCATTTTTTCTGATACTAACGTCAAGCTCAAGCCACTCATAGTGAGCAAGTTCCGCAGCAAAGTCGGGCAGAGTAATATCGAAGGTTGGCTCTGTTGAAAGGTACTCAACGAACTCTTTACTTATTTCAGCAAAATAAGGAGAGCGGCATTCGTGCTCAATAAAAAATTGACGCACAATACTCTCCCATCCTTTTTCACCATACTGTTTTACCACAATAGATTTTAAAACGGGAAAACCGGTACTGACGAAATTATCGATGTTGTTAAAAAACAGGTATTGATAAATTTTCATACGACGAATGTGATCAGCGTCGGTATCACAAAATGTCTGTGGGTCTTTGATCGCATCAACGAACGTTTTTTGAGTGGTTTGAAATGACTGAGTCACGCGACACTTCCTTTCACGTTTGATGCTTGAACAGCTTCGCATTTTGCTTGAATTTGCTTAATTTTCTTCACTTCCGCTAATAATTCGCTTAACGGGGGAATATTAAAATCACGCTCTAGCAAAGTCGGAAATACGCCGTGAGTAAGGTAAGCATGCTCCAACAGCGCCCAAACTGGCTCAATGACATCAGCCCCGTGAGTATCAACTTTCAAATCCTCTGCTTCATCATAATGACCAGCAATATGGCCATACACAATTTTGTCTGAGGGCAAACCGTTAATGAACGCTTTCGCATCGTATTTATGGTTGATACTGTTCACGTAAACATTGTTTACGTCGAGAAGCATTTTGCAACCCGATTCTTTTAGTATGCTCTTGGTAAATTCAAGCTCATCCATCTCTTGGCCTGGCGCAATGTAATAAGAGACATTTTCTAAGACCAGCGGTCGTTCAATGATATCTTGAACTTGAACAATTCGAGATACTACATGCTTAATCGCGTCTTCAGTAAAAGGAATTGGCATCAGATCGTACATATGCCCGTTGCCAGAACAAAAGCTTAAGTGCTCGCTATACAATGCAATATTGTTTGCATCTAAAAATCGCTTAACGGTTTTTACAAACTCGACATCTAGTTTGTCGCTACTTCCGATAGACAAAGATAAACCATGAGTTGTAAAGGGAGCTTGCGAAGACGCTTGCTGAAATTGTTCTTGGTACTTCCCACCAAGTGGGATCCAATTTTCAGGGGCTACTTCCCAAAAATCGACTTCAGATGGCAATGTAGGTAAAAGCGCTTTTAGCATTTCCCGACGAAACCCAAGACCTGCGCCACAGATGTTTTTCATATCTTCCCCTTTACCGCATGGGATTGCACAATAGTAACGTACGTTACTAGACAAAAAAGGCCATCATTCGACAGCCATTTTTTGCTAAGCGTAACTCGTGTAGCCTTCATCAATCTTTTTCAAGCTACACGATGTTTTTTGAATGGCGGTTACATGCTACCGCATTTGCCTTCGCCGCACTTGCCTTCTTTACCAGTTTTCTTGTCGCCGCCACATTTACCTTCGCCGCACTTGCCTTCTTTGTCAGCTTTCTTGTCGCCGCCACATTTGCCTTCGCCGCACTTGCCTTCTTTGTCAGCTTTCTTGTCTCCGCCGCACTTACCTTCGCCACACTTGCCTTCTTTTTCAGCTTTCTTGTCGCCGCCACACTTACCTTCGCCGCACTTGCCTTCTTTCTCTGCTTTGTCGCCGCCACATTTTCCTTCGCCACACTTGCCTTCAGCAGCGAATTGGCTGTAACCAGATTCTAATGCTTGCATACCAAATGGATTTACATCTGCTACTGCAACCGTTGACGCCAAAGAGCCAATTACAACTGCACCCAACGCTGTCGCTACTGATGATTTTTTGATTTGTTTCATTGATGTACCCTCAATAATATTAGTCATGTTTGACGTACAGTAAGCACGTGTACTTTAAAAGACCCTGTGGACTTAAAGGATATTTCACAAAAATTAATTTTTTTACAATTAATTTTTATGACATTGATATTCAAAGGTTTTATATTAACAAAAGTGCATCTGCATACTTTTACAATAAGTTAACAGAAAAAGTTAAGTACAGTACCTACAAAAAGTACAGGGTAAACGCGGTGAACCAACAATTTTATCTAGGTCAATGGCAAGTCGATGCAACCAGCAATACTCTATCTCTCGGCAAGCTTAAGAGGACTATAGAGCCTAAAACCATGGATGTTCTGCTGCTGTTGTGTCAGCAAAAAGGAGAAGTAGTAGCCTCTGACGAGATCGTTGCTCAGTGCTGGCCTAAACATATTTGTTCACTGCCTCGAAATTTAGCTTTATACAAAAGCGTATCAGCCGCTTGCAACAGAGAAGTTATGTTCTCATAACAAAGATTTTCTTTCGTTGCCACTCCCATATTAACGGTGAGCTTTTTATTCGACACGAGTATGAAGTGCCTGACACTGAGTGGGGCACGGAGCCGATCGATTCGTATAGGCAACAGTTGTGCAGCTTGGTAAGGAAAGAGTTATTTATTCGCACTTCGATAGAATTCTAATATTGTAGAGTCACTTATATGTGTAGTAACCAGATTCAAACTATCAACAAGTTCATCTTTGTACCTGCTGTGATTTGAAACTGCAAAATAGGAAGGTACGGTCAATTTGTCTGAAATACTTACCTTAACCAATCGACTACCTAATGCCTCTGTATAAAATTGATAGGGTTGTTTGTAGCTAATTAGATGAGACGTTCTTCCAACATCAAAAAGGTGAATCGCGTCGCTACTTGTCGGCATATCAAAAAATTCTAAACCTTCTTGCTGAAGTGCCTGTCGAATTCCTAAATAGTCATAGCCGCGAATTGCCGAAATTGACTTATCATCCGCAAGTTGTCCGTTATGTAGAAGTACAATAGCTAAGTAAACAAATGGAGCGTCTATAAATGTAGCGTTCTGATCTAACGCTGAAGTACCTCTGACATTAATTGTGAGATCGACTTTCCCGGTCTTCACACGTTCAAACAAACGAGCCGAAGGCATGCATTCAACTAACACGTGATAATTCATTTTAGTCAATATGGCTACAGTTGCATCTATCGCTACACCATGACAACGCGAAGAGTCGGGTTCTTTAATCACTAATGGTGGGAACTCAACGACACCAAGCGTAATAGACTTTTCTGTTTTTAAATTTTCTTCAGAGCTTGCGCAATACGCCCAAGAAATAAGAATTAAGCAGTAACCTAAAAGAACCTTACGTTTCACATTTTTACCGATTTATTCACTGATAAATTATTTATATAGGATTTTGTGAATAAATTATAGGAAGGAGATGTTATTACTAGATCTCTCCCAGTCAAAATATGCTTACAGCACAAGCACACAAGAAATGGGGTCAGAGTCTGAGGTATCCCCACAAATAATATAACGATATCAGCGAGATAAAAAAGATAGGAACATTCATGACGTTTGGTGATCAGATCAATCGCCAAAAATCACTGAGGCCAAACAGCCA
>NZ_JAKREY010000053.1:0-1006 GCF_022348265.1 Alteromonas sp. Cnat3-28 | reverse complement strand
AGGGCTGCTCCCCGTTCGCTCGCCGCTACTAGGGGAATCTCGGTTGATTTCTTTTCCTAAGGGTACTTAGATGTTTCAGTTCCCCTCGTTTGCCTCGTTAACCTATGTATTCAGTTAACGATACCTATAAATAGGTGGGTTTCCCCATTCGGACATCTGTGGCTCAAATGCATTTTGTCGGCTCACCACAGCTTTTCGCAGACTTACACGTCCTTCATCGCCTCTAACTGCCAAGGCATCCACCGTATACGCTTCGTCACTTAACCATACAACCCCAAACAGCCTTTTGACTTCTGTCTAAGTTATGTTGCATGAATGACAAGCTAATCGGAAGAATTGCCTTGCTATCAAATCATCGATTGATAACAAGCAATTCAGTCAAGTAGAGTAAAAAGTCATCTTTCGATTTCTCAGTTACTCAATTTTGATTGATTACTATTAATATCAGCTTTCCAAATTGTTAAAGAACATTTGATGTTTCCTGCAAAAGCAGTACTTTCATCTTTAGAGTAAAAAACCCTAATCAATCTTTACTGAAACAGTAAATATTCATTAGGATTTCGGGTCCAACGTGACACATTTCTACCTTTATTACCTTCCTTTCACAAAGCAAGGAAATGGTAGGCTTGGGCAGACTTGAACTGCCGACCTCACCCTTATCAGGGGTGCGCTCTAACCAGCTGAGCTACAAGCCTTCAGTTTCTAAGTTTGTTAGCAACAAACCCAGTTTCAAGTAGATGGTGGAGCTAAGCAGGATCGAACTGCTGACCTCCTGAATGCAAATCAGGCGCTCTCCCAGCTGAGCTATAGCCCCATAAACTTGTGTCGTTCTTCATTTTAAACAAGACTATCTGTGTAGGCACTGCATCAAGGCGTCTATCGACGTAATGGTAAGGAGGTGATCCAACCCCAGGTTCCCCTAGGGTTACCTTGTTACGACTTCACCCCAGTCATGAAACACAAAGTGGTAATCGTCCTCCCGAAGGTTAGACTAACTACTTCTTTT
>NZ_JAKREY010000051.1:0-1105 GCF_022348265.1 Alteromonas sp. Cnat3-28 | reverse complement strand
ATACCAATTGTCTTAAAAGTTTGATCTAATAGTGGTATTCATATTCGAGTGATTTTGATATGCATACAGCCGACGACTTTAAACAATTAGCAAAGCAAACCTCCAACGGGCAACTGCGAACCCGCTATCTAGCTTTGTATCATTTCAAGAATGGGGAAACACGAACCCAGATAGCAACTTACCTTGGGGTTGCCAGAGGCAGTGTTAATACCTGGGTATCCAACTATCTGGCGCACGGACTTGAAGGTCTGCAATCCAAACCTAGTCCGGGTAGACCCTGTCAGCTCTCCGTCTCCCAGCGAGAACAGATCGCACATTTTATCAAAGAAAATGCGGTTAAAAAGGAGGGGGGGCGTTTGATTGCACAGGATGTACGACAATACATTAGCGACACCTTCCAAATCGATTATCAGTTGCGAAACGTATACCGCATCATGGATGCGCTCGGTTTCAGTTGGATAACCAGTCGCTCTAAACACCCTAAACAATCACAACAAACCCAGGACACTTTTAAAAAATTTCCTGCTGGAAACGATCCTTCACACTCCCGGTCATCTTCCTCTGGATCGCGTTGACGTCTGGTTTCAAGACGAAGCACGATTCGGTCAGCAAAATCAGACGTCCAGAATATGGGCAGCCAAGGGCAGCAGGCCAAGAGTAGTAAAGCAACAGCAATTCGATTATGGCTATGTCTTTGGGGCGGTGTGTCCGAGCAATGGTAATACTCAGGCGCTTATCAGCCCTCTTGTGAATAAAGAGGTGATGAAGCAGCATCTGAAATTAATAAGTGAAGCGACAGAGCCTGGGCGTCATGCCGTTGTTGTAATGGATGGCGCGGGCTGGCATACGATCGATACGGCCAGCCCATTTACCAATGTCAGTCTGTTAAAACTCCCACCTTATTCTCCGGAGCTGAACCCGATGGAGCAAGTATGGCAATGGTTACGGCAACGTTGCTTATCAAACCGCGTATTTCGAGGTTACGAAGAAATAGTGGAACAGGTCTCTCGCGCTTGGAATACATTCATTGCGGATGTTGAACGAGTCAAAAATCTCTGTTGGAGAGAGTGGATAAAGTTGGTCAATTAATTAATGCAATTGGTAT
>NZ_JAKREY010000050.1:0-1107 GCF_022348265.1 Alteromonas sp. Cnat3-28 | reverse complement strand
TGCTAATGAAAACAGGTGAGGGTAGTTTTACTGGAATTTTTATATAGCCAAACGAAGCTTAGGCTGACGCCTTATAACTTTCCAATAACGGGCGCAGACATGTGGGGCATAATGGCGCAGCCGCCCCGCGTGTATGCGTCCCAGCGAACGTAGTGAGTGCGTTTATTGGCTTGTTAGGTGCGCTCACGCCAAGACCCCATTTAGCAGCATACTAGGCATAAAAAAGTAAAAAGCCAATAAGCCCGAACTTGTAAATAGAAGTGCGGCTGCACAAAAAGAAGCTTGTACGAAGAAAACGGAAGGTTTAGCAGATGCACTATGTCTCAAAGCCACTATTGAGGTTTGTAAACATTCTTTAATTGCTTGGTATTTTGTTGAGAACCAAGAAATGATGGGAGCTAGGCTAGCAAAAACGAGAGCAAATGCGACTTCCATACCACCTAATTGAACTAAGAAGGCTATCTCTGGCAAAACTGCCGCCGCAACAACCATTGCGATACCGATAACTGCGCGTTGTAGATTAGTTAATTCATTCCATGATTTCATAATTTTTCCTTTTAGCACCTAACTTTTCAATAACGGGCGCATGCGCGTCGGGCATAATGGCGAAGCCGCCCTGCGTGTATGCGTCCCAACGAACGAAGTGAGTGAGTTTATTGAGTTGTTAGGTGCGTGGGTAATAAACAAGAGAACTCCCTTCTTTTAACGCTTCGTCGTAATAACCAGTAAATCCCTTGTAAGCATCAGTATTCAATATGTCAACTTGAAGCTGATTGCCTGCTAAATTAGTGATACTTGAGAAGCCAAATTTTTTAGCTTCTGTCTCCGCATTCAAAAACTCTGTTGTTTCTGACTCTTGGCGAAGAAAAAGCATGCATTTATGAGTAGCGCCAATATCTGGGTGAGCGTAATCGTACTCAGGTGTTTCAGTGAAAGTGCCAGTAAAACCATAGATGAAAACTTTACTCATACCAGTAGCACCTAACTTCCAAATATGGGGCGCAAACACGTGTGCAACAATGGCGAAGCCGCGCACGTGTTTGCGTCCCAGCGAGCGGCAGCGAGTGCCATAATTTGTTTGTTATGTGACTTTACCCTAAATAAGAG